>NZ_JUMS01000125.1:0-56578 GCF_001059415.1 Enterobacter sp. 940_PEND | reverse complement strand
CCTGATGCCCTCACCCCGGCCCTCTCCCACGGGGAGAGGGAGAAAACAAATTTTGAGAGATTTCTTCTTTCACAGGCCTGTGAAAGAAAAGAAAATCTGGCCTTTGCGCCTGAAAGTTGCGGAGAAAAAGCATGGCGGGGAATGACCGCGAGCCAATAGGACGTAAGGGAAAACCAACGCGTCCGGCGAAAGAAAAGGTAAGCCGTCGTCGCCTCAGAGATGAGGACTATGACGATGACTATGAAGACGATTATGAGGATGAAGAACCGATGCCGCGTAATGGAAAAGGCAAAGGGCGTAAGCCTCGGGGCAAACGCGGCTGGTTCTGGCTGCTGCTGAAGCTATTTATTGTTTTTGTCGTGCTGATGGCGATTTACGGCGTGTATCTGGATCAGAAGATCCGCAGCCGTATCGACGGTAAAGTCTGGCAGCTACCTGCGGCAGTGTATGGCCGTATGGTGAACCTTGAGCCAGATATGTCCATCACCAAGAACGAGATGGTCAAACTGCTGGAAGCCACCCAGTATCGTCAGGTGTCTAAAATGACCCGTCCTGGCGAATTTACCGTGCAGTCCAACAGCATTGAGATGATCCGTCGTCCGTTTGATTTCCCGGACAGCAAAGAGGGGCAGGTGCGCGCGCGTCTGACCTTTGACGGCGATCGTCTGGACACCATCGAGAACATGGATAACAACCGTCAGTTCGGTTTCTTCCGCCTCGATCCGCGTCTGATCACCATGCTTTCGTCAGCAAACGGCGAGCAGCGCCTGTTCGTGGCGCGTAACGGCTTCCCGGATCTGCTGGTTGATACCCTGCTGGCAACCGAAGACCGTCACTTCTACGAGCACGATGGCATTAGCCTCTACTCGATTGGTCGTGCGGTGCTGGCTAACCTGACTGCCGGTCGTACCGTGCAGGGAGCGAGTACGCTGACCCAGCAGCTGGTGAAAAACCTGTTCCTCTCCAGCGAACGCTCTTACTGGCGTAAAGCGAACGAAGCCTACATGGCCGTGCTGATGGATGCGCGCTACAGCAAGGATCGTATCCTTGAGCTGTACATGAACGAGGTGTACCTCGGTCAGAGCGGCGATAACGAAATCCGCGGCTTCCCTCTGGCGAGCCTGTACTACTTTGGCCGTCCGGTAGAAGAGCTGAGCCTGGACCAGCAGGCGCTGCTGGTGGGCATGGTGAAAGGGGCGTCCATTTATAACCCGTGGCGTAACCCGAAACTGGCGCTGGAGCGTCGTAACCTCGTTCTGCGTCTGCTGCAACAGCAGCAGGTGATTGACCAGGAGCTGTACGACATGCTGAGCGCGCGTCCGCTCGGCGTTCAGCCGCGCGGTGGCGTGATTTCGCCTCAGCCTGCGTTTATGCAGCTGGTGCGTCAGGAGCTGCAAAGCAAGCTCGGTGATAAGGTCAAAGATCTCTCCGGCGTGAAGATCTTCACCACCTTTGACTCCGTGGCGCAGGATGCGGCCGAAAAAGCGGCCGTTGAGGGCATTCCGGCGCTGAAGAAACAGCGTAAGCTGAGCGATCTGGAAACCGCGATGGTGGTGGTTGACCGTAACTCCGGTGAAGTTCGCGCCATGGTGGGCGGTGCCGAGCCGCAGTTTGCAGGCTACAACCGCGCCATGCAGGCGCGTCGCTCAATCGGCTCTCTGGCAAAACCGGCAACCTACCTCACAGCCCTGAGCCAGCCAAATCAGTATCGCCTGAATACCTGGATTGCGGATGCGCCGATCTCCCTGCGCCAGCCTAATGGCCAGGTCTGGTCACCGCAGAACGATGATAAACAGTTCAGCGGCCAGGTCATGCTGGTGGATGCGTTGACCCGTTCCATGAACGTGCCAACGGTGAACCTGGGCATGTCGCTGGGACTGCCGGCGATTGTCGATACCTGGCAAAAACTGGGCGTGTCGAAAGATCAGCTGCACCCGGTGCCGGCGATGATCCTCGGCGCGCTTAACCTGACGCCGATCGAAGTGGCGCAGGCGTTCCAGACCATTGCCAGCGGGGGCAACCGCGCGCCGCTGTCTGCCCTGCGCTCAGTGATTGCCGAAGATGGCTCCGTGCTGTATCAGAGCTTCCCACAGGCGGAGCGTGCCGTTCCTGCTCAGGCCGCCTATATGACGCTGTGGACGATGCAGCAGGTCGTGCAGCGCGGTACCGGCCGTCAGCTGGGCGCGAAGTATCCGGGTCTGCATCTGGCGGGTAAAACCGGGACCACCAACAACAACGTCGATACCTGGTTTGCCGGTATTGATGGCCGTGAAGTGGTGATCACCTGGGTAGGCCGCGACAACAACCAGCCGACCAAGCTGTACGGCGCGAGCGGGGCGATGTCGATTTACCAGCGCTATCTGGCGAATCAGTCTCCTGTGCCGCTGAATCTGGTCGCGCCGGAAGATATCGTTGATATGGGCGTGGACAGCTCCGGTAACTTCGTCTGCGGCGGTGGAATGCGTACGCTGCCTGTCTGGACCGCAAACCCGGACTCGCTGTGCCAGCAAAGCCAGCCAGAACAGCCAACGGGTAACCCGTTCGACCAGTCTTCTCAACCACAGCAGCCGCAGCAGCAACAGCCGCAGCAGCAGAATGAGAAGAAAGACAGCGACGGTGTCGCGGGCTGGATTAAAGACATGTTCGGCGGTAACTAACCTTTTAAAGCCCTCTTCCCGGGAAGGGGGCTTTTTTTACCCGTAGACCTCATTTCGTTAACCCTCGCTTTAACTCTGATTAACCCTTCGTTTTCTCTTGATGATTTCTTAAACCCTTAATTCTCATAGGGCCGCTTACTGCTTGCTATGCAACCAGCGTTTCGCATATTATTCTGGCGCTCATAATAATAATTCTCGTTTACGTTATCATTCACTTTCACATCAGAGATTCAACATGGCGCTTTCCAATACTGCTCAGCCAATGAATACGTCGCTGCGTAAGCTCGCGGTCGTCGTCGCCACAGCGGTTGCCGGCATGTCTGCTTATGCTCACGCGGCCGAAACCCCGAAAAAAGAAGAAACCATTACGGTAACCGCAGCACCTGCGGCACAGGAAAGTGCCTGGGGGCCTGCTGCGACCATCGCCGCACGGCAATCCGCGACCGGAACCAAAACGGATACCCCTATTCAAAAGGTTCCGCAGTCTATTTCTGTGGTCACGGCCGAAGAGATGGCGCTGCATCAGCCGCGCTCGGTGAAAGAAGCCCTGAGCTATACGCCGGGCGTTGCGGTAGGCACGCGCGGCGCGTCTAACACCTATGACTATTTGATCATTCGCGGCTTCGCGGCCGATGGTCAGACGCAGAATAACTACCTCGACGGCATGAAAATGCAGGGGAACTTCTATAACGACGCGGTGATTGATCCTTATATGCTGGAGCGCGCCGAGATCATGCGCGGTCCGGTTTCCGTTCTGTACGGCAAAAGCAGCCCGGGCGGCTTGCTGAACATGGTCAGTAAGCGCCCAACAACCGAGCCGCTGAAAGAGATCCAGTTCAAAGTCGGCACGGATAGCCTGTTCCAGACCGGGTTTGACTTTAGCGATGCGATCGACGACGACGGCGTTTACTCTTATCGCTTAACGGGCGTTGCGCGTTCTAATAATGCCCAGCAGGAGCGTGCGGAAGAGCAGCGTTACGCCATCGCGCCATCGTTCTCCTGGCGTCCGGATGATAAAACCACCTTCACGTTCCTCTCCTACTTCCAGAACGAGCCTGAAACGGGCTACTACGGCTGGCTGCCAAAAGAGGGAACGGTTGAGCCGCTGCCGAACGGCGGTCGTCTGCCGACGAACTTCAACGAAGGCGCGAAGAACAATACCTATTCCCGTAACCAGAAAATGGTGGGATACAGCTTCGACCACGAGTTCAACGATACCTTTACCGTGCGTCAGAACCTGCGCTTTGCCGAGAACAAAACCTCGCAAAACAGCGTATACGGTTATGGCGTCTGTACCGACCCGGCAAACAGCGGCAACAAACAGTGTGCCGCGCTAGCGCCATCGGACAAAGGCCATTATCTGGCGCGTAAATACGTTGTCGATAACGAAAAGCTGCAGAACTTTACCGTTGATACCCAGCTGCAGAGCAAATTCTCAACCGGCGAGGTGGACCACGTCCTGCTGACCGGCGTTGACTTTATGCGCATGCGAAATGACATCAACTCCTGGTTCGGTTACGACGACTCTGTTCCGCTGCTGGATCTCTACAATCCGGTGAACAGCGATTTTGATTTCAGCTCAAAAGATCCCGCGACCTCCGGTCCATATCAGATCCTCAACCGTCAGAAACAGACGGGGCTGTACGTTCAGGATCAGGCGCAGTGGGATAAAGTGCTGGTAACCCTGGGCGGCCGTTATGACTGGGCCGATCAGGAATCCTACAACCGCGTGACGAACACCACCTCCAAACGTGATGATACCCAGTTCACCTGGCGCGGTGGCGTTAACTATCTGTTTGATAACGGCGTAACTCCGTACTTTAGCTACAGCGAATCGTTTGAACCGGCTTCGCAGACCGATGCCCAGGGCAAGCTGTTCTCGCCGTCTAAAGGCAAACAGTACGAAGCGGGCGTGAAATACGTGCCGAACGATCGTCCGATCGTCGTCACCGGCGCGTTGTACCAGCTGACCAAAACCAACAACCTGATGGCGGACCCGGCGGGCTCCTTCTTCTCGGTTCAGGGCGGTGAAATCCGCGCGCGTGGCGTAGAACTGGAAGCGAAAGCGGCCCTGTCTGCGAGCGTCAACCTGGTGGGGTCTTATACCTACACCGATGCGGAATACACCACGGACACCACCTACAAAGGCAACACGCCTGCTCAGGTGCCAAAACACATGGCATCGTTGTGGGGCGATTACACCCTGTTTGACGGTGCGCTGTCTGGTCTGACGCTGGGTACCGGCGTGCGTTACACAGGCTCAAGCTATGGCGATCCGGCGAACTCCTTCAAGGTGGGCAGCTACACCGTTGTCGATGCGCTGGTCAGATACGATCTGGCACGCGTTGGCATGGCTGGCTCAAACGTGGCGCTGCACGTGAACAACCTGTTCGATCGTGAGTACGTTGCCAGCTGCTTCAATACCTACGGCTGCTTCTGGGGTGCTGAACGTCAGGTTGTTGCCACCGCGACCTTCCGCTTCTAATCTCTCTTCGGGCACGGTTCGCCGTGCCCTTTTTATTTAAGTTGGCTGATATGCAGGACATTCAAACGCAACCCGACACCACCTTTACGCTCAACCATCTCTCCTTTCGCGTACCCGGGCGCACGCTGCTGCATCCGCTCTCTCTGACGTTTCCGGCCGGTAAAGTGACGGGACTGATTGGTCACAACGGTTCCGGTAAATCCACGCTGCTCAAGATGCTGGGGCGCCATCAGCCGCCTTCAGAAGGCGATATTCTGCTGGATGACCAACCGCTGGAGAGCTGGAACAGTAAAGCCTTTGCCCGCAAAGTGGCCTATCTGCCGCAGCAGCTGCCGCAGGCGGAAGGGATGACGGTGCGTGAGCTGGTGGCTATTGGGCGTTATCCGTGGCACGGTGCGCTTGGGCGCTTCGGCGTCGCCGACAGAGAGAAGGTGGAAGAGGCGATTGCGCTTGTCGGGCTAAAACCGCTGGCACACCGTCTGGTGGATAGCCTGTCCGGCGGCGAACGTCAGCGCGCGTGGATTGCGATGCTGGTGGCGCAGGACAGCCGCTGTCTGCTGCTGGATGAACCGACCTCTGCGCTGGATATCGCCCATCAGGTCGACGTCCTGGCGCTGGTGCATCGCCTGAGCCAGCAGCGTGGCCTGACGGTCATTGCGGTCCTGCACGATATCAACATGGCCGCGCGCTATTGTGACTACCTCGTCGCGCTGCGCGGGGGCGAGATGATTGCCCAGGGGACACCGGCAGAGCTGATGCGCAGCGAAACGCTGGAACATATTTACGGTATTCCGATGGGTATTCTGCCTCACCCGGCCGGGGCTGCACCGGTGAGCTTTGTCTACTGATGCTGAATAACACACGCATTAGCCGCCGTCGCCTGCTGACGGCGATGGCGCTCTCGCCGCTGCTGTTAAAAATGAATACGGCGCGTGCCGCCGCCGTCGATCCGCACCGTATTGTGGCCCTGGAGTGGCTGCCGGTCGAACTGATGATGGCGCTCGGCGTCACGCCCTATGGCGTGGCGGACATTCCTAACTATAACCTCTGGGTGAACGAGCCAAAGCTGCCGGACTCGGTAATCGACGTCGGTCTGCGAACGGAGCCAAACCTTGAGTTGCTCACCCAGATGAAACCCTCGTTCCTGTTCTGGTCCGCGGGCTACGGCCCGTCAGAGGAGACCATGGCGCGCATTGCGCCAGGACGTGGATTTGCTTTCAGCGACGGTAAAAAACCGCTGGCCGTGGCGAAAAACTCGATTAACGAGATGGCGCATTTCCTCAACCGCGAAGCGGAGGCCAAAAAGCATCTCGACGAATTTGATGCCCTGATCGACTCCCTGAAGCCGCGCTTTGCTCACCGGGGCGATCGTCCGCTGCTGATGGTGACGCTGCTGGATGCCCGCCATATGCTGGTCTTCGGTAAAAACTGTCTGTTCCAGGAGGTGCTGGACAGCTTCGGCATTCGCAATGCCTGGGAAGGGGAGATGACCTTCTGGGGCAGTACCGCCGTGGGTATCGATCGTCTGGCGGCGTTTCGCGATGTGGACGTGCTCTGTTTCGACCACGGTAACGAACGCGACATGCAAACCCTGATGGCGACCCCGCTCTGGCAGGCGATGCCGTTTGTACGCGAGAAGCGCTTCCAGCGCGTCCCGGCGGTCTGGTTCTACGGTGCGACGCTGTCGGCCATGCATTTTGCCCGCGTGCTGGATAACGCCCTGGGAGGTAAAGCATGAGTACGCGTATCGCCCGCTTCCCGGCGCTGCTGTTATCCCTGCTTTTTCTGGTTGCGCTGGTATTAACCGGATTCAACCTCTCCGCGGCCTTACCACGCGCGCAGTGGGGGGCCGCTCTGGCCTCGCCGGATATCGACAATATTCAGCAGATGCTGTTCCACTACAGCCTGCTGCCGCGTCTGGCGATCTCCCTTTTGGTCGGGGCCGGCTTAGGGCTGGTGGGCGTGCTGTTCCAGCAGGTTTTACGTAACCCGCTGGCAGAGCCAACCACGCTCGGCGTCGCGACCGGCGCGCAGCTTGGGATCACCATCACCACGCTGTGGGCGCTGCCGGGAGCGTTAACCTCGCAGTTTGCGGCACTCGCGGGGGCGTGCGTGGTGGGCGCGCTGGTCTTTGGCGTGGCCTGGGGCAAGCGCCTTTCTCCTGTAACGCTTATTCTGGCCGGGCTGGTGGTGAGCCTGTACTGCGGGGCGATTAACCAGCTGCTGGTGCTGTTCCATCACGATCGGCTGCAAAGCATGTTCCTGTGGAGTACCGGCACGCTCACCCAGACCGACTGGAACGTTGTCCTGCACCTGTGGCCGCAGCTGGCTGGCGGCGTCGTGCTGACGCTGCTGCTCCTGCGCCCTCTGACGCTCATGGGGCTGGATGATGGCGTGGCGCGTAACCTGGGGCTGGCGCTGTCGCTGGCTCGTCTGGCGGCGCTGACGCTGGCGATTGTATTAAGCGCCCTGCTGGTAAACGCGGTCGGCATCATCGGGTTTATCGGCCTGTTTGCGCCGCTGCTGGCGAAAATGCTCGGGGCGCGTCGCCTGCTGGCGCGTCTGATGCTGGCGCCGCTGATTGGGGCCCTGATCCTCTGGCTTTCCGATCAGCTTGTTCTCTGGCTGGCGCAGGTCTGGAGGGAAGTGTCCACCGGCTCGGTGACCGCGCTTATCGGGGCGCCGCTGCTGCTGTGGCTGCTCCCGCGCCTGCGCAGCATGAGCGCACCGGCGATGGACGCCGGCGATAAAGTTTACGCTGAACGTCGGTCGGTGCTGTGGTTTAGCCTTGCCGGTCTGGCGGTGCTGATTATCGCTTCGTTTGCGGCGCTCTCATTCGGACGCGATGCCTCGGGCTGGCACTGGGCAACGGGTGATTTACTCAATGAACTGGTGCAGTGGCGCTGGCCGCGTATCTTCGCTGCGCTGATCGCAGGGGTGATGCTGGCGGTGGCGGGGTGCATTATTCAGCGTCTGACCGGCAACCCGATGGCAAGCCCGGAAGTGCTCGGGATCAGCTCTGGCGCCGCCTTTGGCGTGGTGCTGATGCTGTTCTTTGTGCCGGGGAATGCGTTTGGCTGGCTGATGCCTGCCGGCAGTATCGGCGCGGCAGTCACGCTGATGATTATCCTTATTGCCGCCGGTCGCGGCGGATTTTCACCGCACCGCATGCTGCTGGCCGGGATGGCGCTCAGCACCGCGTTTACCATGCTGCTGATGATGCTGCAGGCCAGCGGCGATCCGCGTATGGCGAAGATCCTGACCTGGATTTCCGGCTCAACCTACAACGCCACCGGCAGCCAGGTGGTCTGGTCCGGGATCTCGATGCTCGTGCTGCTGGCGATGGTGCCGCTGTGCCGCCGCTGGATGACCATTCTGCCGCTCGGCGGCGAAACCGCGCGCGCGGTGGGAATGGCGCTGACGCCAGCGCGCGTGGCCCTGCTGCTGCTGGCGGCGTGCCTGACGGCTGTGGCAACCCTGACGATTGGACCGCTGAGTTTTGTCGGATTAATGGCGCCGCACATTGCCAGAATGATGGGGTTCCGCCGGACGATGCCGCATATTGTGATGTCGGCACTGACGGGCGGGATGATGCTGGTGTTTGCGGACTGGTGCGGAAGAATGGTGCTGTTCCCGTATCAGATCCCGGCGGGTCTGCTGTCGACCTTTATCGGTGCGCCGTACTTTATTTATCTGTTGAGAAAGCAAAGCCGGTAATAAAAGTAAACGGCAATCCTTAGATTGCCGTTTTTGTGTTTGCTCCCTCTCCCCGTGGGAGAGGGGTGGGGTGAGGGCATCAAGCCGCACATCTTACAGCTTCGCAAACACCTTGCGCGCCGCGTCGATGGTGTTATTGATATCTTCTTCGCTGTGCGCCACGGACATAAAGCCCGCTTCGAACGCGGACGGCGCCAGGTACACGCCTTCTTCCAGCATCAGGTGGAAGAAGCGCTTGAAGCGTTCAACGTCGCACTTCACCACGTCCTGATAGCAGGTCACGGTTTTCGCATCGGTGAAGAAAATCCCGAACATGCCGCCCACGTGGTTGACCACCAGAGGGATACCGGCCTCTTCTGCGGCTTCCAGCAGACCGTTTGCCAGCTGCGTGGTCAGGTCGGTCAGGGTTTCGTGAATACCCGGCTGTGCCACCTCGGTCAGGCAGGCAAAGCCCGCCGCCATGGCGATGGGGTTACCGGAGAGCGTGCCCGCCTGGTAAACCGGACCGGTTGGCGCCAGGGCTTCCATCACGTCCTTACGACCACCGAATGCGCCGACCGGCATGCCGCCGCCGATGATTTTGCCGAGGCAGGTCAGGTCCGGCACGACGTCGTAGTAAGACTGGGCACCCGCCAGCGCCACGCGGAAGCCGGTCATGACTTCATCGATGATCAGCAACGCGCCGAACTCGTCGCACAGGGCACGCAGTCCCGGCAGGAAGTCAGGCTGCGGTGGGATGCAGTTCATGTTGCCGGCAACCGGCTCAACGATGATGCAGGCGATCTCCTGCGGATACTGCTCAAACGCCGCGCGAACGGTAGCAAGATCGTTGTAGGTGCAGGTCAGGGTGTGCTTCGCGAAATCTGCCGGTACGCCAGGCGAGTTCGGCTGGCCGAGCGTCAGCGCGCCGGAACCGGCTTTCACCAGCAGGCAGTCCGCATGACCGTGGTAGCAGCCTTCAAACTTGATGATTTTATCGCGACCGGTAAAACCGCGCGCCAGGCGGATAGCGCTCATGGTGGCTTCGGTACCGGAGTTCACCATACGCACCATGTCCATGGTAGGCACCAGCTCGGTCACCAGCTCCGCCATTTTCACTTCCATTTCGGTTGGCGCACCGAAGCTCAGGCCGCGCTGGGCGGCTTCAATCACCGCGTTACGAATGGCAGGGTGGTTGTGACCCAGCACCATCGGTCCCCAGGAACCTACATAATCGATATAGGCTTTGCCATCGACATCATACAGATACGCGCCGTCAGCACGTTCGATAAACAGCGGCGTACCGCCCACGCCGGTGAAGGCGCGCACAGGTGAGTTCACGCCACCCGGAATAAGCTCGCGGGCTGCACTGTAGAGGTTTTCAGACTTGCTCATGGCGTCGTTCCTGGTTCGAATAAAATGGTTAAGCCCACTATTCTATGTGATTCGAGGAAGGTTATGAAATTTTTAGCCGGGCAATGCTTTAAGATTTGTTAAGTAATTTTCAGGAGACGGTGGGACCGTCTCTGGTAAAATCCTTGCGGCTTTTTGTGTGACAAATAAGAACAGGACATGAAATCAGATTCTCCGTCTTTTGAAGAACAACAGTTTACGCGCGCCCAGCACCGAATCAGCATTCGGCGGCTGCTCAATCGCGATAAAACGCCGCTGGCGATCCTGCTGGCCGCTGCCGTGGTGGGTACTCTCGCGGGCCTGGTTGGCGTAGCGTTTGAAAAAGCGGTTAATGCCGTACTCAACTGGCGAGTGGGCACCGTGGCCGGTTTCGCCGACAGCGAATGGCTGGTCTGGGTGTGGGCATTCGGGCTGTCCGCGCTGTTTGCCATGGTGGGGTATTTTCTGGTGCGTAAATTCGCGCCGGAGGCGGGGGGATCGGGCATCCCGGAAATTGAGGGCGCGCTCGAGGAGCTGCGTCCGGTGCGCTGGTGGCGGGTGATTCCGGTTAAGTTCATCGGCGGCATGGGGACTCTGGGCGCGGGAATGGTGCTTGGACGGGAAGGACCCACGGTACAGCTGGGGGGGAACGTCGGCCGCATGGTGGGCGATCTGTTTCGGATGCGAAGCGCCGAAGCGCGCCATACGCTGCTGGCAACCGGCGCGGCGGCTGGGCTTTCCGCCGCGTTTAACGCGCCGCTGGCGGGCATTTTGTTTATTATTGAAGAGATGCGCGCGCAGTTCCGCTACAACCTGATCTCGATTAAAGCGGTGTTTACCGGCGTCATTATGTCGAGCATCGTGTTTCGCATCTTTAATGGCGAGGGCGCGGTCATTGAGGTGGGTAAACTCACCAACGCGCCGGTCAATACCCTGTGGCTTTACCTGATCCTCGGCATGATTTTTGGCGTGGTGGGGCCGCTGTTTAACACCTTTATCCTGCGCACTCAGGATATGTTCCAGCGCATTCACGGCGGGAACACCACGAAATGGGTGCTGATGGGTGGTCTGCTGGGCGGCATGTGTGGCGTACTCGGGTTTATCGAGCCGAATGCCGCAGGCGGCGGGTTCGGGCTGATTCCCATTGCGGCGGCGGGGAATTTCAGCGTGGGTCTGCTGCTGTTTATGTTTATCTCCCGGGTTATCACGACGGTACTGTGCTTCTCTTCCGGCGCGCCCGGGGGGATTTTTGCCCCGATGCTGGCGCTGGGTACGCTGCTCGGGACCGCATTTGGTATGGCGGCTGAAGTGGGCTTTCCCGCCTATCACCTTGAAGCCGGGACCTTTGCGGTGGCCGGAATGGGGGCGCTGCTGGCCGCGTCCCTGCGTGCGCCCTTGACCGGGATCGTGCTGGTGCTGGAGATGACGGACAATTACCAGCTCATTTTGCCAATGATCATTACCTGCCTCGGCGCGACACTATTAGCCCAGTTCCTGGGTGGAAAACCGTTATACTCCACCATCCTCGCACGTACCCTGGCGAAACAAGAGGCTGAACGGGCAGCCACGCAGAATACTTGAATGAATTACCAGGGTATTAGATAATGAGACAAAGAATTGGGTGAATTTTACCCAATAGCAGTATTCATGGGAGCATAAGATGAGTGATGACGTAGTAGCTGTACCGCTCGAATTTACCGAAGCAGCAGCCAACAAAGTGAAAGTCCTGATTGCCGACGAAGACAATCCGGATCTGAAACTGCGTGTCTATATTACCGGTGGCGGCTGCAGCGGCTTCCAGTATGGTTTTACCTTTGACGATCAGGTTAACGATGGCGATATGACTATCGAGAAACAGGGCGTCGCGCTGGTGGTTGACCCGATGAGCCTGCAATATCTGGTGGGTGGTTCGGTGGATTACACCGAGGGTCTGGAAGGTTCGCGCTTTGTGGTCACTAACCCGAATGCGACAAGCACCTGCGGGTGTGGATCTTCGTTCAGCATCTAAGAGAGTGCGGGCTGATGCCGTTACTCCGTCCCTTTCTCACAGGGATAGGGCGTAAATACTCAAAACGGTAACCTTGCGGTTACCGTTTTGCTTTTACCTGCCATTATCATCCAGCGCAAACGTCGGCAGCTTCAGGTGCCAGCGTATCGCCGCTAAGCGTATCACCAGCGTCACGACCATCCCCAGCATCGCGGCATTTTCCAGCGGGAGGGCAAAGGTGTAGTACGCGGTAGCGTGAACAATCCCGCCCACAATGCAGGCCGTTGCGTAAATTTCAGTACGCAGGATCATCGGCACTTCACGCGCCAGAATGTCGCGAATGATCCCTCCGCCCACGCCGGTTAATACGCCCATGCAGATTGCCACCATCGGACCGGTACCGGCATTAAACGCCTTATTGACGCCAATACCGACAAACACGGCCAGACCCACGGCATCCAGTACCGGCAATATCCACTTGGGTAAGCGGCGGGGCTGGCGAACCAGCACAATGGTTAACAGGCAGGTGACCATCGCGACCACCAGATCGGTAGGATCTTTCACCCAAAAAACCGGGCCATTCGCCAGCGCCATATCGCGGATAGTCCCGCCGCCGACGGCGGTCACGACGCCCAGCACCAGCACGCCAAACGGATCCATGCGTAGTTTTCCGGCGAGCAGAACGCCGGAGATAGCAAAAACGGCTGTGCCAAGAATATCCAGCCAATAAACGAGCATCGTTAAATCCTCGAAAAGGGTCTTATGTTAGTGACTCTCTGCCAGCGCGGCACAGAGCTGTTTTGCGGCGAGGATAATACGCGGGCTGGCGCGTTCAAACCAGTCGCTGTTGAGCGGGATCACCGGAATTTTTAGCTGCCTTTGCCAGAATTGTTCAATTTTAGGAATCTCGCTCGCATTTCCGACCACGACGATGGCCTGCGGCTGGCGCGCCAGGACCTGTTCGCGGCTCACCTGCGGCCAGGGTACCCGGCTGGCAGCAAAGATGTTTTCACCGCCGCAGACTTCCAGCACCTGGTTCTGAATCGACCCTTTTCCGGTGGTGAAAAGCGGCTGGCTGCCAAACTGCAGGAAGATGCGCTTTTTAACAGGGGTATCGTATCGGGATTTCAGCGCGGCGTAGGCGCTCAGCATCTGTTTCGCCGCAGCCTCGGCTTTTTTAGGCGTAGGGCTATAGGGTGCCAGGGCGCGTAGCGCCTGAGCGACCTGCTCAATGCTGACGGCATCAATCCACATGACCTTTATGCCAAGCGAGGTGAGCTGGTTGACCTGCCGCTCGGCGTTGCCGCCGCGCCAGGCCAGCACGAGATCCGGTTTAAGCGCCACGATGCGCTCAAGGTTCATCCCCTGCCAGGTTGCCACCTGTTCAATACCCGCGGCCTGCGGTGGGTAATCCGAATAGCTACTCACGCCAACGGGCGTGATCCCGGCGGCAAACGCCAGTTCAGTATTTGCGGGAGAGAGAGTAATCACGCGCGGTAACGCATAGAGCCACAGCGGTGCGAGAAGAAGCAGGGCGGCCAGCGCCCTGACGGTATGTTTAGCCACGTGCCAGATTCTGCACCAGGCGCTCCACCATCACGGTGGACTGTTTTGCCGCAACGGTCAGGAACTCGTCGAAGCTGATGTGGGACTGCTGGTCTGCCACGTCAGAGATGGCGCGAACCACCACGAAGGGTACGCTGAAGTTATGGCAGACATGAGCGATCGCGGTCGCTTCCATCTCAACGGCAACCGCCTGAGGGAAGTTATGACGAATTTTCGCCAGCCCAACGGAGCCGTTGATGAAGGCATCACCGCTGACAATCAGACCGCGTACCGCGTTGAGGTTGAGTTCTGCGATGCAGGTCTCTGCCGCCGCAATCAGCTTGTCGTCAGCTTTAAAACCAGCAGGGCAGCCCGGGAGCTGTCCGTACTCGTAACCGAACGCGGTGACGTCGGCATCGTGGTAACGCGCTTCGTCGGAGACAACGATATCGCCCACTTTCAGCGTCGGCGCCAGGCCGCCCGCAGAGCCGGTATTCACGATCACGTCCGGCTTGCAGCGCTCAAGCAGCAGGGTTGCACCCAGCGCAGCAGCCACTTTACCGATGCCTGATTTCAGCAGAGCCACGTCAACACCGTTCAGCTGGCCGGTGTAGATCTCACAACCTCCCAGAGAGAGGGTCTGACGGTTCTCAATTTTGTCACGCAGCAGCGTAACTTCTTCTTCCATTGCACCAATAATGCCGATTTTCATAGATTTACTCGCGATGTGCCTTGTTAAGATGCATAGTCTATCATGCGGTTAAGGGGAAACGCATTCTCACGCGGGGGAGCACATGTCACCAATCGATTTTCGTACCAAAATTAACTGGCACCGACGTTTCCGTTCGCCGCAGGGCGACAAGAGCGAACATGAGATCCTGCGTATCTTCGAGAGCGATCGCGGGCGGATCGTTAACTCGCCTGCCATCCGCCGTCTGCAGCAAAAAACTCAGGTGTTCCCGCTGGAGCGTAACGCTGCGGTACGCACGCGCTTAACCCACTCGATGGAAGTGCAGCAGGTCGGGCGCTACATTGCCAAAGAGATTTTGAGCCGTCTCAAAGAGCAGCGTTTACTGGAAGCCTATGGTCTGGACGAGCTGACGGGGCCCTTCGAGAGCATCGTTGAGATGGCCTGCCTGATGCATGACATCGGCAACCCGCCTTTCGGCCACTTTGGTGAGGCGGCGATCAATGACTGGTTTAAGCAGCGGCTTTATCCTTCGGATGCGGTAAGCCAGCCCCTCAGCGATGACCGCTGCATCGTACGCGATTTACGCCTGCGTGAAGGTGAAGAGCGGCTGAACGACCTGCGCCGCAAAGTGCGCCAGGATTTGTGTCACTTCGAGGGCAACGCGCAGGGGATCCGGCTGGTCCATTCCCTGATGCGCATGAACCTGACCTGGGCACAGGTTGGCTGCATTCTGAAATACACGCGACCCGCGTGGTGGATGGGGGATACGCCCCCGTCCCACAGCTATTTAATGAAAAAACCGGGCTATTACCTTTCCGAAGAGGCCTATATTGAACGGTTACGTAAAGAACTTTCATTGACGCCAAACGGCCGCTTTCCATTGACCTGGATTATGGAAGCCGCGGATGATATTTCCTATTGCGTGGCCGATCTGGAAGATGCCGTGGAGAAAAGAATCTTCAGCGTCGAGGAGCTTTATCAGCATCTTTATGCGGCCTGGGGCACCCATGAAAAAGGTTCGCTGTTTGCGCAGGTTGTCGAAAATGCCTGGGAAAAATCGCGCTCAAATACATTAAGCCGCAGTACGGAAGACCAGTTCTTTATGTATTTGCGGGTCAATACATTAAATAAACTGGTGCCGTATGCGGCGTCGCGTTTTATTGATAATTTGCCGCTCATTTTCAGCGGGGAATTCAACCACGCGCTGCTGGAAGATGACAGCAGTTTCAGTCAACTCCTTGAGCTTTATAAACATGTGGCGATGCGACATGTATTCAGCCATCCGGATGTCGAGCAGCTGGAGCTGCAGGGCTATCGGGTAATCAGTGGGTTACTGGAAATTTATTCCCCGTTGCTTCAGCTGTCGGTCGATGAATTCAGCGAACTGGTGGAACACGAGCGCGTGCGCAGAATACCCATCGAATCGCGGCTTTATCAGAAACTTTCTACCCGGCATCGTCTGGCGTATGTCGAAGCAATTGGCAAGCTGGAACGCAACTCTCCCGAATGGCCGGTGATGGAATATTATTATCGCTGCCGTCTTATCCAGGACTATATCAGCGGCATGACGGATTTGTATGCCTGGGATGAATACCGCAAGCTGATGGCGGTGGAATAATTCCGGAGTTTTGTAAAGACGGCCAATAAATTTTTACCTTTTCCATAAACTTATCGCCGGAACTAAGCGGTATAAAACGAATCTGAGTTACACAGCAATTTTGCGTTACCTGTAAATCGAGATTGAGAAACATGAAAAAAACCACATTAGCAATGAGTGCACTGGCTCTGAGTTTAGGTTTAGCGCTGTCTCCTCTGACTGCTACTGCAGCCGAGACCGCGTCGTCGGCAGCAACCGCGCAGCAGATGCCAAGCCTGGCACCGATGCTCGAAAAAGTGATGCCATCGGTGGTGAGTATTAACGTTGAGGGCAGCACGACCGTCAATACGCCGCGTATGCCGCGTAACTTCCAGCAGTTCTTCGGCGACAACTCGCCGTTCTGCCAGGACGGTTCGCCATTCCAGAGCTCTCCTTTCTGTCAGGGCGGCGGTGCCGGGGATGACAGCCAGGGCGGCGGCCAGCAGCAGAAATTCATGGCGCTTGGCTCGGGGGTAATTATTGATGCGGCGAAAGGCTACGTCGTCACTAACAACCACGTTGTCGATAACGCGAACAGCATTAAGGTTCAGCTGAGCGATGGCCGCAAGTTTGACGCCAAAGTGGTGGGTAAAGACCCGCGCTCCGACATTGCGCTGATCCAGATTCAGGATCCGAAAAACCTGACGGCGATTAAAATCGCTGACTCTGACGCGCTGCGCGTGGGCGACTATACCGTGGCGATCGGTAACCCGTTCGGCCTGGGTGAAACCGTGACATCCGGTATCGTCTCTGCGCTGGGTCGTAGCGGCCTCAACGCGGAAAACTACGAAAACTTCATCCAGACGGATGCGGCGATCAACCGCGGTAACTCCGGCGGTGCGCTGGTGAACCTGAACGGTGAGCTGATCGGTATCAACACCGCTATCCTGGCTCCGGACGGCGGCAACATCGGTATCGGTTTTGCTATCCCAAGTAACATGGTGAAAAACCTGACCTCGCAGATGGTGCAGTATGGCCAGGTGAAACGCGGCGAGCTGGGTATCCTCGGTACGGAGCTGAACTCCGAACTGGCTAAGGCGATGAAAGTTGACGCTCAGCGCGGGGCATTCGTCAGCCAGGTGATGCCGAATTCCTCCGCGGCGAAAGCGGGCATTAAAGCGGGGGATGTGATCACCTCCCTGAACGGTAAGCCGATCAGCAGCTTTGCTGCCCTGCGTGCCGAAGTGGGCTCGATGCCGATTGGCAGTAAAGTGACCCTCGGCCTGCTGCGCGACGGTAAGCCGGTTAACGTGAGCCTGGAGCTGCAGCAGAGCAGCCAGAATCAGGTGGATTCCAGCACCATCTTCAGCGGGATTGAAGGTGCCGAGATGAGCAACAAAGGCGCAGACAAAGGCGTGGTGGTGAACAACGTGAAAGCGAATTCACCGGCAGCCCGTATCGGCCTGAAAAAAGGCGATGTGATCATGGGCGCTAACCAGCAGCCGGTGAAAAACATCGCTGAACTGCGCAAAATTCTTGAGAGCAAGCCTTCCGTACTGGCGCTGAATATTCAGCGTGGTGATACCTCTCTTTATCTGCTGATGCAGTAATTCTCTTAAGCCCCTGTTCGCAGGGGCTTTCTCGTTTCTGTGATTCTTGCCACAACTCCATACTTCTCCCTCTCTCTTTGTGCATTCGCACAATGCAGCCGTCGCTGAACTTCCCTATGCTTGAGCTCTGCTCACGGGAGGATTACATGGCTGGCTGGCATCTTGATACAAAAATGGCGCAGGATATCGTGGCGCGCACCATGCGCATCATTGATACCAATATCAACGTAATGGATGCCCGCGGGCGCATTATTGGCAGCGGCGATCGCGAGCGTATTGGGGAATTGCACGAAGGCGCGCTGCTGGTGCTTTCTCAGGGGCGGGTCGTGGATATCGACGATGCGGTAGCGAAACACCTGCACGGCGTACGTCAGGGCATCAATTTACCGCTGCGTCTTGAAGGCGAAATTGTGGGGGTAATCGGCCTCACCGGCGAGCCCGAGTCACTGCGAAAATACGGTGAGCTAGTCTGTATGACGGCAGAGATGATGCTGGAGCAGTCGCGCCTGATGCACCTGCTTGCCCAGGACAGCCGCCTGCGTGAAGAGCTGGTGATGAACCTTATTCAGGCGGAAGAGCATACGCCTGCGCTCAGCGAATGGGCGCAGCGTCTGGGGATCGATCTCAACCAGCCGCGCGTGGTAGCGGTCATTGAGGTCGATAGCGGCCAGCTTGGCGTGGACAGCGCGATGGCCGAGCTGCAGCAGCTGCAAAATGCGCTGGCGACGCCGGAGCGCGACAACCTTGTAGCGATCGTTTCTCTGACGGAAATGGTGGTGCTCAAGCCCGCGCTCAATGCGTTCGGCCGCTGGGATGCCGACGATCATCGTCGTCGCGTGGAGCAGCTGATCTCCCGGATGGAGGAGAATGGCCAGCTGCGTTTTCGCGTTGCGCTGGGCAACTACTTTACCGGGCCGGGCAGTATCGCCCGCTCCTGGCGTACCGCGCGCACCACCATGATGGTGGGCAAGCAGCGGATGCCGGAGAGCCGCAGCTATTTCTATCAGGATCTGATGCTGCCGGTGCTGCTCGACAGCCTGCGCGGGGGCTGGCAGGCCAATGAGCTGGCGCGGCCATTGGCGCGTCTGAAAGCCATGGACAACAACGGCCTGCTGCGCCGGACGCTGCAGGCGTGGTTCCGCCATAACGTGCAGCCGCTGGCGACCTCGAAGGCGCTGTTTATTCACCGCAATACGCTTGAGTATCGGTTAAACCGGATTTCAGAGCTGACGGGGCTGGATCTGGGAAACTTTGACGACAGGCTGCTGCTGTATGTGGCGCTTCAGCTGGACGAGCAGAGATAATGTTGTATGCGGTTTTCACCCTCTCCCAGTGGGAGAGGGCCGGGGTGAGGGCATCAGACCGCACCTGACTTATTTATTGCGCGTTAATTTCTCAAGATCCGCTTCAATCTCGCTGATCTTATTTGTTACAACGCTTTCAAGGTGACGCAGATCGTCAAGGATCTTACGCTTGAGATCGACTTCGGTGCGGTCGCGCTGGCAGATCTGATCGAGTTCATCGATCACATAGCGCAGGTTAGGGCTGATTTCCTGTACTTCTTTGTAGCCCTGTCCTACACCGTCAGCCACAACGGTCTTACGCTGGCGTGGATATTTAAACTTCACGCTTTTGGCGAAAAACTCTCCTTTGTCCTTGTGAAAATAGATTTTCAGAATATCGTTATTGGCTTCCTGACGGAGGCTGTAACGATCAATTTCATCAGGATTGGTAATGCCCAGACTTTTCAGATTATCGTACATAGCGGTACCCTTGATCTCAACATAACCTTTGAATAATTAACGAAAAAATCTATTTTCGCCACCCTCAGATATAAAAAAAGCGGGGTTGCCCCCGCTTTTTGTTATACCCGATTAATCGATGGTGCGCAGCAATTCGTTGATGCCCACTTTACCGCGCGTTTTCGCATCCACTTTCTTCACGATAACCGCACAGTACAGGCTGTATTTGCCATCTTTTGACGGCAGGTTGCCGGAAACCACCACGGAGCCCGCCGGAACGCGACCGTAGTGAACTTCGCCGGTTTCACGGTCGTAAATACGGGTGCTCTGACCGATGTAAACGCCCATGGAGATCACGGAGCCTTCTTCAACGATCACGCCTTCAACCACTTCAGAGCGCGCGCCGATGAAGCAGTTGTCTTCGATAATGGTCGGGTTAGCCTGCAGTGGCTCCAGAACACCACCGATGCCCACGCCGCCGGACAGGTGAACGTTTTTACCGATCTGCGCGCAGGAACCGACGGTCGCCCAGGTGTCGACCATGGTGCCTTCGTCAACGTAGGCACCGATATTCACGTAGGATGGCATCAGCACGGTGTTACGTGCGATGAACGCACCCTGGCGAACCGCCGCAGGCGGTACCACGCGGAAGCCTTCTTTCTGGAAACGCGCTTCGTCGTAGTCAGCGAATTTCATTGGCACTTTATCGAAGTAGCGGCTTTCAGCTCCGTCGATAACCTGGTTATCGTTGATACGGAAAGAGAGCAGCACGGCTTTCTTCAGCCATTGATGAGTGACCCACTGACCGTCGATTTTTTCTGCCACGCGCAGCGCGCCGGAATCCAGAAGGGAAATCACCTGGTTTACCGCTTCACGGGTCACGGTATCCACATTTGCCGGGGTAATCTCGGCGCGACGCTCAAAAGCGGACTCAATAACGTTCTGTAACTGCTGCATTGTTTACTCTTTCCATTTCACTAAAAAACATATCACCCTTTATCGTTTGGATTGAGGGCTGCTGTCAACCGTTGTTGCACTTCAAGCTGCAGGTCATTATTAAGGGCACGCCGGTCCGCTGTCGCGATTATAAATAAATCTTCTACTCGCTCGCCAATCGTTGTAATTCGGGCCCCATGGAGCGAAATTCCCAGATCGGCAAAAACCTGGCCGACGCGAGCAAGCAGCCCCGGCTGGTCGAGCGCGATCAGCTCCAGGAACGATTTACGGTCGGTGTGGGTCGGCAGGAAATTGACCTCGGTATCGACGGTAAAGTGGCGCAATTTCGCCGGCTGGCGACGCGGCTGCGGGGGCTGCCAGCTGCGCTGGGTAATCGCCTGTTCCAGACCAAAACGTATCCCTTCATGCCTGTCCGACGAGAGCGGGCTGCCGTCCGGCTCAAGCACGATAAAGGTGTCCATCGCCATGCCGTCGCGGGTGGTGAAAATCTGCGCGTCATGAACGCTCAGGTTACGCCTGTCCAGCTCGGCGCAGACCGCAGCAAACAGGTAAGGTCGGTCCGGGCTCCAGATGAAAATCTCCGTCCCGCCGCGGGTGGCCTGCGGGCTCAGCAGGATCATCGGCTGGGACAGATCGTGCTTGAGCAGATGCCGCGCGTGCCACGCAAGCTGGTTTGGACTATGGCGGACAAAATAGTTGGCGCGGCAGCGGGCCCAAATCTGATGCAGCGCCTCTTCATCAATATTATCCATCCGCAGCAGCGCCAGCGCCTGCAGCTGGTGATGACGCACGCGCTCGCGCATGTCCGGGGTGTTTTGCATCCCGCGACGCAGCTGTTTTTCGGTGGCGAAGTACAGCTCGCGCAGCAGGCTCTGCTTCCAGCTGTTCCACAGGGTCTCGTTGGTGGCGCAGATATCGGCCACCGTCAGGCAGACCAGATAGCGCAGACGGTTTTCCGTCTGAACCTCTTCAGCGAACTGCTTGATCACTTCCGGATCCTGAATGTCACGACGCTGCGCGGTGACCGACATCAGCAGGTGATGGCGCACCAGCCAGGCCACCAGCTGCGTTTCACGCGAGTTCAGGCCGTGCAGTTCGGCAAATTTCAGCACGTCCTGTGCGCCCAGCACCGAATGGTCACCGCCGCGACCTTTGGCGATATCATGGAACAGGGCGGCAATCAGGATCAGTTCCGGATGGGTCAGGCGCGGCCACAGCTCCACGCAGAGCGGGTGGCGGGAGCGCGTCTCTTCTTTCGCAAAGCTTTCCAGCTTGAGCATCACGCGGATCGTGTGTTCATCCACCGTGTAGGCGTGGAACAGATCGAACTGCATTTGCCCGACAATGTGCGACCACTGCGGCATATAGGCCCACAGCACGCTGTGGCGGTGCATTGGCAGCAGGCCGCGGCTGACGGCGCCCGGGTGGCGGAGCATGCTCAGGAACAGCGAACGGGCTTCAGGGATATAGCACAGCGGCTCCGTCAGATGACGGCGCGCATGGCGCAGATGGCGCAGAGTGGTGGAGTAGATGCCGGTAATGGTACTGTTGCGCACCATGGTGTAGAACATCCGCAGAATCGCTTCCGGCTCGCGGATAAACAGCGTTTCGTCGCGCAGATCGATAAGCGTGCCGCGCAGCTGGAATTCGTCATCAATCGGGCGCGGCTTTTCGTCCGCCGTCAGGGCCAGTATGGCCTCGTCGAACAGCTGCAACAGCATCTGGTTCAGTTCGGTCACCCGGCGGGTGACGCGGAAGAAATCCTTCATCATATGCTCAACCGGCTCGTTGCCTTCGCCCTGATAATTCAGACGCTGCGCCACGCTGAGCTGGCGGTCGAACAGCAGGCGGTTATCGTAGCGGGTGACTTCCAGATGCAGGGCAAACCGGATGCGCCACAGCAGGTGCAGGCACTCGTTCAGCTCGTTACGCTCGGCCTCGGTTAAAAAGCCGAAGCCGACCATCTCGTCCATCGAGGTGGCGCCAAAATGGCGGCGGGCGACCCACTGCAGGGTGTGGATGTCGCGCAGGCCGCCGGGGCTGCTTTTTATATCGGGTTCAAGATTATAGCTGGTGCCGTGGTAGCGCTGGTGGCGCTGATTTTGCTCCTCGACCTTCGCGGCAAAGAACTTTTCTGACGGCCAGAAGCCGTCGCTGAAGATGTGTTTTTGCAGCTCCAGGAACAGAGCGACGTCACCGATCAGCAGGCGGGTTTCAATCAGGTTGGTGGCGACGGTCAGGTCCGATAACCCTTCCAGCAGACACTCTTCCAGGGTGCGCACGCTGTGGCCGACTTCCAGCTTTACGTCCCAGAGCAGCGTCAGCAGTTCGCCAATTTTTTGCGCCTGTTCGTCCGGCAGCTTTTTGCGGCTTAGGATCAGGAGATCGATATCGGAAAGCGGATGCAGCTCACCGCGGCCATAGCCTCCGACGGCAACCAGCGCAACGTCGCTGATTTGCCCAAACCCGTAATCGATCCACAGGCGCTGCAGCAGCTGGTCGATAAATTCAGTGCGCGCTTCAATGAGCTGCTCGGCCGACACGCCTGCGTCGAACGCGCTGCCCAGCCAGCGATGGAAAACATCCATATGGGCTTTAATATGCGCGCAGGTCAGCTCGTGCGACGGCCAGACGCCCGGGTTATCGGGCTGGTCGGGGAGGGTGGGAAGTGCTGTGTTAGCATACTGTTCGGGTAAAAGATTACTCATCGTGCGCCACCCATAAGAAAAAGCTATAGCCATTAAAAAAGCCGGCATTTGCCGGCTTTTTTATCATTCATCGTGCGTCAGTATCGCCGGGATGGTGTCATCCTTGCGCAACGTCATAATTTCGCAGCCGTTGTCTGTTACCACAATAGTATGCTCGTACTGCGCAGACAAGCTTCTGTCTTTGGTTTTCACCGTCCAGCCGTCTTTCATGGTACGGATGCGATAGTCACCCGCGTTGACCATCGGCTCAATGGTAAAGGTCATGCCTTTTTGCAGCACCACGCCGCCGTCATCTGCGTCATAGTGCAGGACCTGCGGTTCTTCATGGAAGACGCGACCAATGCCGTGACCGCAGTACTCGCGCACCACGGAGAAACCTTCTGCTTCCACAAACTTCTGGATTGCCGCACCGATGGTACGCAGGCGAATACCCGGTTTAACCATTTTCAGCGCCAGATAGAGGCTCTCTTGCGTCACTTTACACAGACGCTCGCCAAGAATAGTCGGCTTGCCAACGATGAACATTTTTGAGGTGTCACCGTGGTATTCGTCTTTAATGACGGTTACGTCGATGTTGACGATGTCGCCATCTTTCAGCAGTTTTTCATCGTCCGGAATACCGTGACACACCACTTCATTAATAGAGATGCAGACGGATTTCGGAAAACCGTGGTAGCCGAGGCAGGCGGAAACCGCGTGCTGCTCGTTTACGATATAGTCGTTACAGATACGGTCCAGCTCACCGGTGCTGACGCCCGGCTTCACGAACGGCTCGATCATTTCCAGCACTTCCGCGGCCAGACGACCGGCGACGCGCATCTTTTCAATTTCTTCAGGTGTCTTAATAGAGATAGCCATGTAATCTGTCCATCGGTGTCGATTTTTTCGACAATACTAGTCTAAGTGTCGTCAATGGTATCAGTCAGGCACGCTCCGTGCCAAATTGAGAATCATTAACAGCACACTCCGCCAACAACTGTTGGTTTCTGGTCGTGTTTTGTGGTATAAAGCGCGCCGGACTTCCGATCCATCTCAGATACACAGGCTGGACGGAAGCGAAAAATCTCACTTTGTGTAACAACACACACGTATCGGCACATATTCCGGGGTGCCCTTCGGGGTCGGTAATATGGGATACGTGGAGGCATAACCCCAACTTTCAATATAGAGGTTTTAAACATGGCAACTGTTTCCATGCGCGACATGCTCAAGGCTGGTGTTCACTTTGGTCACCAGACCCGTTACTGGAACCCGAAAATGAAGCCTTTCATCTTCGGCGCACGTAACAAAGTTCACATCATCAACCTTGAGAAAACTGTACCAATGTTCAACGAAGCCCTGGCTGAGCTGAACAAGATCTCTTCCCGTAAAGGTAAGATTCTGTTCGTTGGTACTAAGCGCGCTGCAAGCGAAGCTGTGAAAGATGCTGCTAACAGCTGCGACCAGTTCTTCGTGAACCATCGCTGGTTGGGCGGCATGCTGACCAACTGGAAAACTGTTCGTCAGTCCATCAAACGCCTGAAAGATCTGGAAACCCAGTCTCAGGACGGTACTTTCGACAAGCTGACTAAGAAAGAAGCGCTGATGCGCACTCGTGAACTGGACAAGCTGGAAAACAGCCTGGGCGGTATCAAAGATATGGGCGGCCTGCCAGACGCGCTGTTCGTAATCGATGCAGACCACGAGCACATCGCAATCAAAGAAGCTAACAACCTGGGTATCCCGGTATTCGCTATCGTTGATACCAACTCCGATCCGGACGGTGTTGACTTCGTTATCCCGGGTAACGACGACGCAATCCGTGCTGTTAGCCTGTACCTGAGCGCTGTAGCTGCTACCGTTCGTGAAGGCCGTTCCCAGGATCTGGCTTCTCAGGCGGAAGAAAGCTTCGTAGAAGCTGAATAATAAGGTTTTACCCCTTATTAGTACCGTGTATGAATAGGGGCCCATTACCGGCCCCTTTTTTCAATTTACACTGTTTGGCCCCCGGCCGGGCAGTTCACATCTCCCGAGGATTTAAGAATGGCTGAAATTACCGCATCCCTGGTAAAAGAGCTGCGCGAGCGTACTGGCGCAGGCATGATGGATTGCAAAAAAGCGCTGACTGAAGCGAACGGCGACATCGAGCTGGCAATCGAAAACATGCGTAAATCCGGTGCGATCAAAGCAGCTAAAAAAGCAGGCAACGTTGCTGCTGACGGCGTGATCATCACTAAGATCGACGGCAACTACGGCATCATTCTGGAAGTTAACTGCCAGACTGACTTCGTTGCTAAAGATGGCGGTTTCCAGGCATTTGCTAACAAAGTTCTGGACGCAGCTGTTGCGGGTAAAATCACTGACGTTGAAGTTCTGAAAGCACAGTTCGAAGAAGAACGTGTTGCGCTGGTTGCTAAAATCGGTGAGAACATCAACATTCGTCGCGTATCTTCTCTGGAAGGCGACGTTCTGGGCTCTTACCAGCACGGTGCACGTATCGGTGTTCTGGTTGCGGCTAAAGGCGCTGACGAAGAACTGGTTAAACAGCTGGCAATGCACATCGCTGCAAGCAAACCAGAATTCGTTAAGCCAGAAGACGTGTCTGCTGAAGTGGTAGAGAAAGAGTACCAGGTTCAGCTGGACATCGCGATGCAGTCTGGTAAGCCAAAAGAAATCGCAGAGAAAATGGTTGAAGGCCGCATGAAGAAATTCACCGGCGAAGTTTCTCTGACTGGCCAGCCATTCGTAATGGACCCAAGCAAGTCTGTTGCTCAGCTGCTGAAAGAGCACAACGCTGACGTAACTGGCTTCATCCGCTTCGAAGTGGGCGAAGGCATCGAGAAAGTTGAGACTGACTTCGCAGCAGAAGTTGCTGCAATGTCCAAGCAGTCTTAATGTTTGAAAAGGAGCCGCCTGAGGGCGGCTTCTTTTTGTCACCCGTCACAGGAAATCAGACAGGCTCCAGTATCGCTGTGCTGATTTGCGGCATATCATGTCGCCAGAATTAACCCCCATCTTAATCGTTGACAGTCTCAGGAAAGAAACATGGCTACCAATGCAAAACCCGTGTACAAACGCATTCTGCTTAAGCTGAGTGGCGAAGCGCTGCAGGGATCGGAAGGCTTCGGTATTGACGCAAGCATCCTTGATCGCATGGCACAGGAAATCAAAGAACTGGTCGAACTGGGTATCCAGGTTGGCGTGGTCATTGGCGGTGGCAACCTTTTCCGTGGTGCTGGTCTGGCGAAAGCGGGGATGAACCGCGTTGTGGGCGACCACATGGGTATGCTGGCAACCGTGATGAATGGCCTGGCGATGCGTGATGCACTGCATCGCGCCTATGTGAACGCCCGCCTGATGTCCGCGATTCCGCTGAATGGCGTATGCGATAATTACAGCTGGGCAGAAGCCATCAGCCTGCTGCGCAACAACCGCGTGGTGATCCTCTCCGCCGGTACGGGTAACCCGTTCTTTACAACCGATTCCGCCGCCTGCCTGCGCGGTATCGAGATCGAAGCCGATGTGGTACTGAAAGCGACCAAAGTAGACGGCGTGTTTACTGCCGACCCGGCAAAAGATCCTTCTGCCACCATGTACGATCAGCTGAGCTACAGCGAAGTGCTGGATAAAGAGCTGAAAGTGATGGATCTTGCCGCCTTCACGCTGGCTCGCGACCACAAACTGCCGATCCGTGTCTTCAACATGAATAAGCCTGGCGCACTGCGTCGCGTGGTCATGGGCGAAAAAGAAGGCACTTTGATCACGGAATAATTTCCGTTGACGATAAATACAGGTAAGATTCCGCTTTATTTTGTAGTGGTATCTTACCCGGGCGCGCCTTTGGCGTTGTCATGAATTAAACGCGACTATACTTAGCACACCTGTAGCGCTGTGCTGGCGGATAGTCTGCCTGAGACAAGTTTTCAAGGATTCGTAACGTGATTAACGACATCAGAAAAGATGCTGAAGTACGCATGGACAAATGCGTAGAAGCGTTCAAAAACCAAATCAGCAAAATCCGTACTGGCCGTGCTTCCCCAAGCCTGCTGGATGGCATCATCGTAGAATATTACGGTACGCCAACCCCTCTGCGCCAGCTTGCGAGCGTGACGGTTGAAGATACCCGTACGCTGAAAATCAACGTCTTCGACCGCTCTATGAGCCCGGCCGTTGAGAAAGCGATTATGGCCTCTGACCTCGGACTGAACCCAAGCTCTGCGGGCGCAGACATCCGTGTTCCACTGCCTCCGCTGACGGAAGAGCGTCGTAAAGATCTGATCAAAGTCGTTCGTGGCGAAGCTGAGCAGGGTCGTGTATCCGTGCGTAACGTACGTCGCGACGCGAACGATAAAGTGAAAGCACTGCTGAAAGAAAAAGAGATCAGCGAAGATGACGATCGTCGTTCTCAGGACGACATTCAGAAAATGACCGACGCGGCCATCAAGAAAATTGATGCGGCGCTGGCAGAAAAAGAAGCGGAACTGATGCAGTTCTGATTTCTGTCGTACACTGATAAACGCCGTTCAGAGGGACTTCAGGTCTTGCTGGCGGCGTTTTGCTTTTATCTGGTCTAACTTTTTTCGGGCATCCCATGAAGCATTTAACACTCCTCGGCTCAACCGGCTCTATCGGTTGCAGCACTCTCGACGTCGTTCGCCATAATCCTGAACTTTACAACGTGACAGCGCTGGTGGCCGGTAAGAATGTGCAGCGAATGGTCGAACAGTGCCTGGAGTTTGCGCCCCGCTATGCGGTGATGGATGACGAAGAGAGCGCGCGTCTGCTGAAAGCACAGCTGCGTGAAAAGGGCTGCCGAACCGAAGTGCTGAGTGGCCAGCAGGCGGCCTGCGAGATGGCGGCGCTGGACGAGGTGGATCAGGTGATGGCGGCCATTGTCGGCGCGGCAGGGCTGCTGCCGACGCTTGCCGCGATTGATGCCGGTAAGGATGTTTTGCTGGCCAATAAAGAGTCGTTGGTCACCTGCGGACGCCTGTTTATGGATGCGGTGAAGCAGCGCGGCGCGCGTCTTTTGCCGGTCGACAGCGAACACAACGCGATTTTTCAGAGTTTACCGCAACCTTTTCAACAGAACCTGGGGTACGCTGACCTGGAGCAGAATGGCGTGGTGTCTATCCTGCTTACCGGGTCTGGTGGCCCGTTCCGTGAAACGCCACTGTCTGAACTGCGTGCAATGACACCCGATCAGGCGTGCCGTCATCCGAACTGGTCGATGGGGCGTAAAATCTCCGTTGATTCTGCCACCATGATGAACAAAGGTCTGGAATACATTGAAGCACGCTGGCTGTTTAATGCGTCAGCGAAACAGATGGAAGTACTGATTCACCCGCAATCGGTGATTCACTCGATGGTGCGTTATCAGGATGGCAGCGTGCTGGCACAGCTGGGCGAGCCGGATATGCGTACGCCGATTGCCCATTCAATGGCGTGGCCAAATCGAGTGAAATCCGGCGTGAAGCCGCTTGATTTCTGCAAGCTAAGTTCCCTGACGTTCAGTGAACCAGACTACGACCGCTATCCTTGTCTGAAGCTTGCGATGAATGCCTTTGACCAGGGGCAGGCGGCGACGACGGCACTTAATGCAGCCAATGAAATTACCGTTGAGGCATTTCTGAATCAGCAAATTCGTTTTACCGATATCGCGTCGTTAAATTTATCGGTGCTGGAGATGATGGATTTGCGCGAACCACAAAGCGTGGAAGAGGTGCTGGCGGTGGATGCAGCTGCGCGTAATATTGCGCGTCAACAGGTGACACGTCTCGCAAGCTGGTGATAAAGCAAGCACTAGTCGTCGTGCTATTTGTTAGCGTTGGGCTTCAGTGATATAGTCTGCGCCACCTGATCGCAGGTATTTGACTTAATGTGGTCAGGTGAGCCGTGGTTTGACACGGCTTTTTTATGTATAGGCTTCAGTATTCCTGAGTACCGTTAAATCCTTTTCAGGGACAAAAAACGCGTTATGTTGTCTGCGAATCAACCAATAAGCGAAAATTTGCCAGCTCATGGCTGCCGTCATGTAGCAATCATTATGGATGGCAATGGCCGCTGGGCGAAAAGACAAGGGAAGATACGAGCCTTTGGGCATAAAGCGGGGGCGAAATCCGTTCGCCGCGCCGTTTCTTTTGCCGCTAACAACGGCATTGATGCGTTAACGCTCTATGCTTTTAGCAGTGAAAACTGGAATCGACCTCTGCAGGAAGTGACTGCGTTGATGGAATTGTTTGTGTGGGCGCTAGACAGCGAAGTAAAAAGCCTGCACCGCCACAACGTTCGCCTGCGCATCATTGGCGATACCAGTCGTTTTAACTCACGTTTGCAGGAACGGATTCGTAAAGCTGAAGCGCTGACGGAAAATAATACCGGTCTTACGCTGAATATTGCGGCGAATTACGGTGGACGCTGGGATATTATCCAGGGCGTTCGGCATCTGGCCGAACAGGTTCAGGAAGGGCTGTTGAGGCCCGACCAAATTGATGAAGAGGCGCTGAGCAAGCAAATCTGCATGAATGAACAGGCACCTGTGGATTTGGTAATTAGGACAGGGGGAGAACATCGCATAAGTAACTTTTTGATATGGCAAATTGCCTATGCCGAACTTTACTTTACAGATGTTCTTTGGCCCGATTTTGATGAACAAGACTTTGAAGGTGCGCTGCATGCCTTTGCCAATCGAGAGCGTCGTTTCGGCGGCACCGAGCCTGGTGGCGACAAAGCCTGATGGGGGTAGCTTTTGCTGAAGTATCGCCTGATTTCCGCTTTTGTATTAATACCCATTGTCATAGCGGCGCTGTTTTTACTGCCCCCGGTGGGATTCGCTATTGTCACGCTGGTGGTGTGCATGCTCGCCGCGTGGGAATGGGGACAGTTTAGCGGCTTTACCTCGCGCACTCAGCGAGTATGGCTTGCGGTACTTTGTGGCTTTATCCTGGCCATAATGCTGTTTACGTTGCCTGAATATCACCATGATATTCATCAGCCCCTGGTTGCCGGTTCCTTGTGGATATCGCTGGCCTGGTGGGTTGCCGCGCTGTTGCTGGTTCTTTTTTATCCGGGTTCCGCGGCATTATGGCGTAATTCAAAAGTGCTGCGACTGATTTTTGGCTTGCTCACAATTATTCCTTTTTTCTGGGGTATGGTTGCGCTGCGAGCCTGGCACTACGACGAAAACCACTACAGCGGTGCGATCTGGCTGCTTTATGTGATGATTCTGGTCTGGGGGGCTGACTCCGGGGCCTATATGTTTGGTAAACTGTTTGGCAAACATAAGCTGGCACCGAAGGTTTCCCCGGGCAAAACCTGGCAAGGATTCATCGGCGGCCTGTTTACGGCTGCGATCATCTCCTGGGGCTACGGCGTCTGGGCTAATCTTGAAGTGGCACCGTCAATACTGCTGGTGTGCTCGATTTTTGCTGCGCTTGCCTCCGTGCTCGGTGATTTAACCGAAAGTATGTTTAAGCGTGAAGCAGGGATTAAGGACAGTGGACACCTGATTCCAGGGCATGGCGGTATACTGGATCGCATTGATAGCCTGACAGCGGCTGTTCCAGTGTTTGCGTGTTTGCTTTTACTGGTATTCGGGACGATTTAACGGAAGGTTTTATGCTGAGCATTCTCTGGAATCTGGCGGCGTTCATTGTTGCACTGGGTGTACTGATTACCGTGCATGAATTTGGCCATTTCTGGGTTGCTCGCCGCTGTGGCGTGCGCGTAGAGCGGTTTTCCATCGGCTTTGGGAAATCACTCTGGACGCGCACCGACCGCCACGGCACGGAATTTGTCATCGCCCTTATCCCGCTGGGCGGCTACGTGAAAATGCTCGACGAACGCGTCGAGCCTGTCGCTCCTGAGCTGCGACACAGCGCATTCAACAATAAAACCGTTGGACAACGCGCCGCCATCATTGCTGCCGGACCGGTAGCCAACTTCATCTTTGCGATTTTCGCTTACTGGCTGGTGTTTATCATCGGCGTCCCTGGCGTACGTCCGGTGGTGGGTGAAATTGCCCCCAATTCCATCGCGGCGAGTGCGCAAATTACATCCGGGATGGAACTTAAAGCGATTGATGGCATCGAAACCCCTGATTGGGATGCCGTGCGACTGCAGCTGGTAGCTAAAATTGGCGATCCGCAGACCACCATCAGCGTATCGCCGTTTGGTTCAGATACGCGTCAGGACAAAGTACTCGATTTACGTCACTGGCGTTTCGAGCCAGACAAAGAAGATCCCGTCGCTGCGCTGGGCATTCGTCCACGCGGCGCGCAGATCGAGCCGGTATTGGCCGAAGTACAGGCAAATTCGGCGGCGAGCAAAGCGGGTTTGCAAGCGGGCGACAGGATCGTTAAAGTCGATGGTCAACCATTAACAGAGTGGATGACCTTTGTTACTCTGGTGCGCGATAATCCGGGAACGTCTCTCGCGCTGGAAGTTGAAAGGCAGGGCAGTCCGCTTTCGCTGACGCTGATCCCGGATACGAAGTCGGTCGGCAAAAAGGCAGAAGGGTTCGCAGGCGTTGTGCCGAAAGTGATCCCGCTGCCAGATGAGTACAAGACAATACGCCAGTATGGGCCGTTCAGCGCCATCCTTGAAGCCACGGATAAAACATGGCAACTGATGAAGCTGACGGTCAACATGTTGGGGAAATTGATAACCGGTGATGTGAAACTGAACAACCTCAGTGGGCCAATTTCGATTGCTCAGGGGGCTGGGATGTCAGCGGAATTCGGGGTGATTTACTATCTCATGTTCCTCGCGCTCATTAGCGTGAACCTTGGGATAATCAACCTGTTCCCGCTTCCCGTTTTAGACGGGGGTCATCTGCTGTTTTTGGCGATTGAAAAGCTAAAAGGCGGACCGGTATCCGAGCGAGTTCAAGACTTTAGTTATCGCATTGGCTCGATTTTGCTGGTGCTGTTAATGGGGCTTGCACTTTTCAATGATTTCTCTCGGTTGTAAGAGAGTGTTAGGAAGAACGCATAATAACGATGGCGATGAAAAAGTTGCTCATAGCGTCGCTGCTGTTTAGCAGCGCCACCGTATACGGTGCTGACGGGTTCGTAGTGAAAGACATTCATTTCGAAGGCCTCCAGCGTGTCGCCGTTGGTGCGGCCCTCCTCAGTATGCCTGTACGCCCCGGCGATACGGTTAATGATGATGATATCAGTAACACCATCCGTGCTCTGTTTGCCACCGGCAACTTTGAGGACGTCCGCGTCCTGCGCGATGGTGATACGCTGCTGGTACAGGTAAAAGAACGTCCGACGATCGCCAGTATCACTTTCTCCGGTAACAAGTCGGTGAAAGATGACATGCTCAAGCAGAACCTTGAAGCATCCGGTGTTCGTGTGGGTGAGTCCCTGGACCGCACAACCCTTTCAGACATTGAAAAAGGTCTGGAAGACTTCTACTACAGCGTCGGTAAATACAGCGCCAGCGTGAAAGCGGTTGTCACTCCGCTGCCGCGTAACCGTGTTGACCTGAAGCTGGTCTTCCAGGAAGGTGTTTCTGCGAAGATCCAGCAGATCAACATTGTCGGCAACCACGCGTTCAGCACCGACGAACTGATCTCCACCTTCCAGCTGCGCGATGAAGTGCCATGGTGGAACGTGGTAGGCGATCGCAAATACCAGAAACAAAAACTGGCGGGCGACCTTGAAACCCTGCGCAGCTACTATCTCGATCGTGGCTATGCGCGTTTCAACATCGACTCGACTCAGGTCAGTCTGACTCCGGACAAGAAAGGCATCTACATTACGGTTAACATCACCGAAGGCGAGCAGTACAAGCTTTCTGGTGTTGAAGTGAGTGGTAACCTTGCGGGGCATTCTGCTGAAATCGAATCGCTGACCAAAATTCAGCCGGGCGATCTGTACAGCGGTTCCAAAGTAACCAAAATGGAAGACAGCATTAAGAAGCTGCTCGGCCGCTATGGTTATGCCTATCCGCGCGTACAGACTCAGCCGGAAATCAATGACGCGGATAAAACCGTTAAGCTGCACGTGAATGTGGATGCGGGCAACCGTTTCTACGTGCGTAAGATCCGCTTCGTCGGTAACGATACCTCCAAAGATTCCGTTCTGCGTCGCGAAATGCGTCAGATGGAAGGCGCATGGTTGGGAAGCGACCTCGTTGATCAGGGTAAAGAGCGTCTGAACCGTCTGGGCTATTTTGAAACGGTGGATACCGATACCCAGCGCGTACCGGGCAGCCCGGATCAGGTTGATGTCGTATATAAAGTGAAAGAGCGCAACACCGGTAGCTTTAACTTCGGTGTGGGCTACGGTACTGAAAGCGGCGTCAGCTTCCAGGTCGGCGTGCAGCAGGATAACTGGCTGGGTACGGGTTACTCTGTCGGTATTAACGGCACCAAAAACGACTACCAGACCTACTCTGAGTTCTCTGTGACTAACCCATACTTCACCGTAGACGGTGTGAGCCTGGGCGGTCGTATCTTCTATAACGACTTTAAAGCAGATGACGCGGACCTGTCTTCATACACCAACAAGAGTTACGGTGTAGACGGTACGCTTGGCTTCCCGGTTAACGAATACAACACCCTGCGTGCAGGCTTGGGCTACGTGCATAACGACCTGTCCAACATGCAACCGCAGGTGGCAATGTGGCGTTACCTGGACTCTATTGGTCAGTCGGCAAGTAAGTCCAGTGATAATAACGGTTTCGCTGCGGATGACTTCACCTTTAACTACGGCTGGACCTATAACCGCCTTGACCGTGGTTACTTCCCAACGGAAGGTTCTCGCGTCAACCTGAACGGTAAAGTTACCGTGCCGGGTTCCGATAACGAGTTCTACAAGGTCACGCTGGATACCGCATCCTACTTCCCGATTGATGACGATCATAAGTGGGTAGTCCTGGGTCGTACCCGTTGGGGCTATGGAGATGGTCTGGGCGGCAAAGAAATGCCATTCTACGAAAACTTCTATGCGGGTGGTTCCAGCACCGTTCGTGGCTTCCAGTCCAATAACATTGGTCCGAAAGCGGTCTACTACGGCGGGAACGACAAAGACAACTGTTATAAGTCTTCCTCCTCCGAAGTCTGTAGCTCTGATGATGCGGTGGGCGGTAACGCAATGGCGGTGGCCAGTCTGGAGTTCATCACACCAACGCCGTTTATCAGTGATAAATACGCGAACTCTGTCCGTACGTCCTTCTTCTGGGATGCCGGTACGGTATGGGATACCAACTGGCAGAATACAGCCCAGATGCGTGCGGCAGGCGTTCCAGATTATAGCGATCCGAGCAATATTCGCATGTCTGCCGGTATCGCATTACAATGGATGTCACCGCTGGGGCCGTTGGTCTTCTCTTACGCCCAGCCGTTTAAGAAATATGATGGAGATAAGTCGGAGCAATTCCAGTTTAACATTGGTAAAACCTGGTAATAATCCGCTGCAAAGGAATGCGTTGGCAGTGTAGCGCTGACAACTGGCGATCGGTAACTCGGTCGCCTTGCCACGCAAAGAACGGTACCTTCTGGTGCCAATGGGATGGTAAGGAGTTAATTGTGAAAAAGTGGTTATTAGCTGCAGGTCTCGGTTTAGCGATGGCAACTTCTGCTCAGGCAGCAGACAAAATTGCAATCGTCAACATGGGTAATTTGTTCCAGCAGGTTGCACAGAAAACGGGTGTTTCTGCGACTCTGGAAAACGAATTCAAAGGCCGTGCAAGCGAACTGCAGGGTATGGAAAACGATCTTCAGTCCAAAATGCAGCGTCTGCAGCGTGATGGTTCTACCATGAAAGCAAGCGAGCGCAGCAAACTGGAAAAAGACGTAATGGCTCAGCGTCAGACATTCTCCCAGAAAGCTCAGGCTTTCGAGCAGGATCGTCAGCGTCGTTCTAACGAAGAACGCGGCAAGCTGGTGACTCGCATTCAGACTGCTGTTAAAGCAGTAGCTGCCGATCAGAGCATCGATCTGGTTGTTGATGCGAACGCCGTCGCTTTCAACAGCAAAGATGTTAAAGACATCACCGCTGATGTTCTGAAACAGGTTAAATAAGTAATGCCTTCAATTCGACTGGCTGATTTAGCTCAGCAGTTGGATGCAGAATTACACGGTGATGGCGATCTCGTCATCACCGCTGTTGCGTCCATGCAATCTGCTAAAGCTGGCACGATTACCTTCATGGTAAGCCCTAAGTACCGTGAGCAACTGGCTCAATGCCAGGCGTCAGCTGTTGTTCTGACGCAGGACGATCTTCCATTTGCCACTGTAAGCGCGCTGGTAGTGAAAAACCCCTACCTGACGTATGCACGCATGGCTCAAATTCTTGATACCACGCCGCAGCCGGCCCAGAACATTGCTGCCAGCGCAGCGATTGATCCGACGGCTAAGCTGGGTAACAACGTCGCCGTTGGCGCGAATGCGGTTATCGAATCCGGCGTTGTACTGGGCGATAACGCCGTCATTGGCCCGGGTTGCTTCGTTGGGAAAAATACGAAAATCGGCGCCGGGACCCGTTTATGGGCCAACGTGTCCGTTTATCATGACGTTGAAATTGGCGAAAATTGCCTCGTCCAGTCCAGCACCGTCATTGGTTCTGATGGCTTTGGTTACGCTAACGATCGCGGTAACTGGGTTAAGATCCCGCAGCTTGGTCGCGTTATTGTTGGCGATCGCGTGGAGATCGGCGCCTGTACCACCATTGACCGTGGCGCGCTTGACGACACGATCATTGGCAATGGTGTTATCATCGATAACCAGTGCCAGATTGCGCATAACGTTGTGATTGGCGACAATACCGCGGTTGCGGGTGGCGTCATCATGGCAGGCAGCCTGAAAATTGGCCGTTATTGCATGATTGGCGGCGCGAGCGTGATTAATGGCCATATGGAAATATGCGACAAGGTGACTGTGACGGGAATGGGCATGGTAATGCGTCCTATCACGGAACCTGGCGTGTACTCCTCAGGTATTCCGCTACAACCCAACAAGGTATGGCGTAAAACAGCAGCTCTGGTGATGAACATTGATGATATGAGCAAGCGCCTCAAGTCTCTTGAGCGTAAGATCGATCAACAAGATTAAGCGTCATCCGTTTAACGCTATTTTTCCCGGCCTGTCGGCTTTCTAATAAACCGGCAGGCCGTGTTATTATTGTTATCAGTACATTTTGACAGGAAGAGTATTTTGACTACTGACACTCATACTCTGCATATTGAAGAGATTTTAGAACTTCTGCCGCACCGCTACCCGTTTCTGCTGGTAGACCGTGTGCTGGATTTTGAAGAAGGTCGTTTTCTGCGCGCAGTGAAAAATGTTTCCGTGAACGAGCCGTTCTTCCAGGGGCACTTCCCTGGTAAGCCTATCTTCCCGGGTGTGTTGATTCTGGAAGCGATGGCTCAGGCTACCGGTATTCTGGCGTTTAAAAGCGTCGGCAAACTGGAGCCAGGTGAGCTGTATTACTTCGCGGGTATTGATGAAGCGCGCTTTAAGCGCCCTGTCGTGCCTGGTGATCAGATGATCATGGAAGTCACTTTTGAAAAAACGCGTCGTGGCCTGACTCGCTTCAAAGGCGTAGCGCTGGTTGACGGCAAAGTTGTTTGCGAAGCGACGATGATGTGTGCTCGTAGCCGGGAGTCCTGATACGTGATTGATAAATCCGCCTTTATTCATCCTACCGCTATTGTGGAAACCGGTGCCATCATTGGCGCTAACGTCCACATTGGCCCGTTTTGTATTGTTGGACCCCATGTCGAAATTGGTGAGGGTACAGTACTGAAATCTCACGTTGTCGTGAATGGTCACACGACCATTGGCTGCAATAACGAGATCTATCAGTTCGCTTCCATCGGCGAAGTTAACCAGGATCTGAAATATGCTGGTGAGTCGACCCGTCTGGAAATTGGCGATCGTAACCGTATTCGCGAAAGCGTCACTATTCATCGTGGAACAGTACAGGGTGGTGGGTTGACGAAGGTGGGCAGCGATAACCTGTTTATGGTTAATGCGCATATCGCGCACGACTGTACCGTGGGTGACCGCTGTATTCTTGCCAACAACGCAACGCTGGCAGGACACGTATCGGTTGATGACTTCGCAATTATTGGCGGCATGACCGCAGTCCATCAGTTCTGCATCATTGGTGCGCACGTGATGGTAGGCGGATGCTCCGGTGTGGCGCAGGACGTTCCACCGTATGTGATTGCGCAGGGCAACCATGCCACGCCGTTTGGCGTGAACATCGAAGGCCTCAAGCGTCGTGGTTTTAGTCGCGAAGCGATTACTGCCATTCGCAACGCGTACAAACTGCTGTACCGTAGCGGTAAAACGCTGGAAGAGGCGAAGCCGGAAATTGCCGAGCTGGCGAATAAGCACCCGGAAGTGAACGCGTTCATGGAATTCTTTGACCGTTCAACAAGGGGTCTGATTCGTTAATGGCCGACAGTCGTCCGCTTACGATAGCCCTGGTCGCCGGAGAAACCTCCGGCGATATTCTTGGTGCCGGTCTCATCCGCGCGCTTAAGGCGCGTGTACCCAATGCTCGCTTTGTCGGCGTTGCTGGCCCGCTGATGCAGGCCGAAGGCTGTGAAGCCTGGTATGAAATGGAAGAGCTCGCCGTGATGGGCATCGTTGAGGTGCTGGGACGGCTACGCCGTTTGCTGCACATCCGCGCCGATCTCACCCGTCGTTTTACCGAACTCAAACCCGATGTGTTTGTCGGTATCGATGCGCCTGATTTCAACATTACCCTCGAAGGGAATCTGAAAAAGCAGGGTATCAAAACGATTCACTACGTCAGTCCGTCCGTCTGGGCGTGGCGACAGAAACGCGTTTTCAAAATCGGACGGTCCACCAACCTGGTGCTGGCTTTCCTGCCTTTCGAAAAAGCGTTTTACGACAGATTTAATGTTCCGTGCCGTTTTATCGGTCATACCATGGCGGATGCGATGCCATTGGATCCGGATAAAAACGCGGCGCGCGACGCGCTGGGCATCCCGCATGATGTGCACTGTCTGGCACTGCTGCCAGGCAGCCGTGGTGCAGAAGTTGAGATGCTGAGCGCCGATTTCCTCAAAACAGCGCAAATTCTTCGCCAGACCTATCCGGATCTTGAAGTGGTTGTTCCGCTGGTAAATGCCAAGCGCCGCGAGCAGTTTGAGCGCATCAAAGCGGAAGTCGCCCCGGATCTTCACGTCCGTCTTCTGGACGGGAAAGGGCGGGAAGCGATGTATGCGAGCGATGCCGCGCTGCTGGCCTCCGGTACGGCTGCGCTGGAATGTATGCTGGCGAAATGCCCTATGGTGGTCGGCTATCGCATGAAGCCGTTCACCTTCTGGCTGGCAAAACGTCTGGTGAAAACGGATTATGTCTCCCTGCCAAACCTGCTTGCCGGGCGCGAGCTGGTGAAAGAGCTGTTGCAGGACGAGTGCCAGCCGCAGGCGCTTGCCGATGCGCTGCTGCCGCTGCTCGCCAACGGCAAGACCAGCCACCAGATGCACGATACCTTCCGCGAACTGCATCAACTGATCCGCTGTAATGCTGATGAGCAAGCGGCTGATGCGGTGCTGGAGCTAGCAAAATGATGGAATTTGTTTATCCTCACACTCGCCTTGTGGCGGGCGTGGACGAAGTGGGTCGCGGCCCGTTGGTCGGGGCAGTGGTGACCGCCGCGGTGATCCTCGATCCGGATCGCCCGATTATCGGGCTGAACGACTCTAAAAAATTGTCAGAAAAGCGCCGTCTGGCGCTGTTTAGTGAGATCCAGGAGAAGGCGCTGGCCTGGAGCCTGGGGCGCGCTGAACCGCATGAAATAGACGAGCTGAATATTTTGCATGCCACGATGCTGGCGATGCAGCGTGCGGTTGCAGGTCTGAAAATTTCCCCGGAATATGTTCTGATTGACGGCAACCGCTGTCCGGCATTGCCCATGCCATCAATGGCGGTCGTTAAAGGCGATAGCCGGGTCGCAGAAATTAGCGCAGCTTCTATCATTGCCAAAGTGACGCGCGACGCCGAAATGGCCGCGCTGGACCTCACTTATCCTCAGTATGGTTTCGCCCAGCATAAGGGGTATCCCACACCTTTCCACCTGGAAAGGCTGGCTGAACATGGCGCAACCGAACATCACCGGCGCAGTTTTGGCCCGGTGAAGCGCGCGCTGGGACGGGTGTCCTGAATCAATACGCAAGCAATTAAGTAACGCGGAATCTGAAGATGGCTGAACCACGTTTCGTACACCTGCGGGTGCATAGCGACTACTCCATGATCGATGGGCTGGCGAAGACCGGGCCGCTGGTAAAAAAGGCGGCCTCCCTTGGCATGCCCGCGCTGGCGATCACCGATTTTACCAACCTGTGTGGCCTGGTGAAGTTCTACGGAACGGCGCACGGCGCGGGGATGAAGCCCATCGTCGGCGCAGATTTTCACGTGCAAAGCGATCTCATCGGCGATGAAATGACGCAAATCTCCGTGCTGGCGATGAACAACACGGGCTATCAAAACCTTACGCTGCTGATCTCAAAAGCCTATCAGCGCGGCTATGGCGCGCTGGGGCCGTGGATCGACCGTGACTGGCTGGCTGAACTGAACGAAGGGCTGCTGCTGATCTCGGGTGGCCGTATGGGTGACGTCGGCAAATGTCTGCTGCGCGGCAATAGCGCGCTGGTGGATCAATGCGTCTCGTTCTATGAAGAATATTTCCCGAATCGTTATTACCTGGAGTTGATCCGTACCGGCCGTCAGGATGAAGAGAGCTATCTTCATGCCGCGGTGGCGCTCGCAGAGGAGCGCGGTTTGCCCGTGGTGGCCACCAACGACGTGCGGTTCCTTGAGGCGGGTGATTTCGACGCGCATGAGATTCGCGTGGCGATCCACGATGGCTTCACGCTCGACGATCCGAAGCGGCCGCGTAATTACTCCGCGCAACAGTACATGCGCAGCGAGGAGGAGATGTGTGAGCTCTTCTCCGATATCCCCGAAGCGCTGGAAAACAGCGTAGAGATTGCCAAGCGCTGCAACGTCACCGTTCGCCTCGGCGAATACTTCCTGCCGCAGTTCCCGACGGGTGACATGACCACGGAAGATTTCCTGGTCGCGAAATCAAAAGAAGGCCTGGAAGAGCGTCTGGAATTCCTGTTCCCGGATGAAGAAGAGCGTAAAAAGCGTCGCCCTGAGTATGACGAACGCCTGGACATTGAACTCCAGGTAATCAACCAGATGGGCTTCCCGGGCTACTTCCTGATCGTTATGGAGTTCATCCAGTGGTCGAAGGATAACGGCGTGCCGGTTGGACCGGGCCGTGGCTCCGGTGCGGGCTCGCTGGTGGCGTACGCGCTGAAAATTACCGACCTCGATCCGCTGGAATTCGACCTGCTGTTCGAACGTTTCCTTAACCCGGAACGTGTCTCGATGCCCGACTTCGACGTCGACTTCTGCATGGAGAAACGCGATCAGGTCATTGAGCACGTGGCCGATATGTACGGCCGTGATGCGGTATCGCAGATTATTACCTTCGGTACGATGGCGGCGAAAGCGGTTATCCGCGACGTGGGACGCGTGCTGGGCCACCCGTACGGGTTTGTCGATCGTATTTCTAAGCTGGTGCCGCCCGATCCGGGCATGACGCTGGCAAAAGCGTTTGAAGCCGAACCTCAGCTGCCGGAAATCTACGAAGCTGACGAAGAGGTCAAAGCGCTGATCGACATGGCGCGCAAGCTGGAAGGCGTCACGCGTAACGCCGGTAAGCATGCGGGGGGCGTGGTTATCGCCCCAACTAAAATTACGGATTTTGCACCGCTTTACTGTGACGAAGCGGGCCAACACCCGGTAACCCAGTTTGACAAGAACGACGTAGAATACGCCGGGCTGGTGAAGTTTGACTTCCTGGGCCTGCGTACGTTGACCATCATCAACTGGGCGCTGGAGATGATTAACGCCCGCCGCGAGAAGAACGGCGAACCGCCGCTGGATATCGCGGCCATCCCGCTGGATGACAAGAAAAGTTTCGATATGCTGCAGCGCTCGGAGACCACCGCCGTCTTCCAGCTTGAATCCCGCGGCATGAAAGACCTGATTAAACGTCTGCAGCCCGACTGCTTCGAAGATATGATCGCACTGGTCGCCCTGTTCCGTCCGGGCCCGCTGCAGTCAGGGATGGTAGATAACTTTATTGACCGTAAGCACGGTCGCGAAGAGATTTCTTACCCGGACGTTCAGTGGCAGCACGAAAGCCTGAAGCCGGTGCTGGAGCCCACCTACGGCATTATCCTGTATCAGGAACAGGTCATGCAGATTGCTCAGGTGCTTTCCGGCTATACGCTCGGCGGCGCGGACATGCTGCGTCGTGCGATGGGTAAGAAAAAGCCGGAAGAGATGGCCAAGCAGCGTTCCATCTTTGAAGACGGGGCGAAGAAAAACGGCGTTGACGGCGAGCTGGCGATGAAAATCTTCGACCTGGTGGAGAAATTCGCCGGGTACGGGTTTAACAAATCCCACTCCGCCGCCTATGCTTTGGTGTCGTATCAAACGCTGTGGCTGAAAGCGCACTATCCTGCTGAATTTATGGCGGCGGTAATGACGGCCGATATGGACAACACCGAGAAGGTGGTTGGCCTGGTGGACGAGTGCTGGCGCATGGGGCTGAAGATCCTGCCGCCGGATATTAACTCAGGGCTCTACCACTTCCACGTCAACGACGACGGAGAGATCGTTTACGGGATCGGCGCGATCAAAGGCGTGGGCGAAGGTCCGATCGAGGCGATCATCGAAGCGCGTAACAACGGCGGGTATTTCCGCGAGCTGTTCGATCTTTGCGCTCGTACCGACACCAGAAAACTGAACCGTCGCGTGCTGGAAAAACTGATCATGTCCGGCGCGTTTGACAGACTCGGGCCGCATCGCGCCGCGCTGATGAATTCCCTCGGCGACGCGCTGAAAGCGGCGGATCAGCATGCAAAAGCGGAAGCCATTGGTCAGGCGGATATGTTCGGGGTGCTGGCGGAAGAGCCAGAGCAGATCGAGCAATCTTATTCCAACTGCCAGCCGTGGCCAGAACAGGTAGTACTGGATGGGGAGCGTGAGACGTTAGGCTTGTACCTGACGGGGCACCCGATCAACCAGTACATCAAAGAAATTGAGCGCTATGTCGGCGGCCACAGGCTTAAAGACATGCATCCGACAGAACGTGGTAAAATCACCACGGCTGCGGGGCTCGTGATTGCCGCAAGGGTTATGGTCACCAAGCGCGGCAATCGTATCGGCATCTGTACGCTGGATGACCGTTCCGGGCGTCTGGAGGTGATGTTGTTCACCGACGCGCTGGATAAATACCAGCAATTGCTGGAAAAAGACCGCATACTTATCGTCAGCGGACAGGTCAGCTTTGATGACTTCAGTGGGGGGCTTAAAATGACCGCCCGCGAAGTGATGGACATTGACGAAGCCCGGGAAAAATATGCTCGCGGGCTTGCTATCTCGCTGACGGACAGGCAAATTGATGACCAGCTTTTAAACCGACTCCGTCAGTCTCTGGAACCCCACCGCTCGGGGACAATTCCAGTACATCTCTACTATCAGAGGGCGGATGCACGCGCGCGGTTGCGCTTTGGTGCAACGTGGCGTGTCTCTCCGAGCGATCGTTTACTGAACGATCTCCGTGGCCTCATTGGTTCGGAGCAGGTGGAACTGGAGTTTGACTAATACAGGAATACTATGAGTCTGAATTTCCTTGATTTCGAACAGCCGATTGCTGAGCTGGAAGCGAAAATCGATTCTCTGACAGCGGTAAGCCGTCAGGATGAAAAACTGGATATTAACATCGACGAAGAAGTGCATCGTCTGCGCGAGAAAAGCGTAGAGCTGACGCGCAAAATCTTTGCCGATCTCGGCGCATGGCAGGTGGCCCAGTTGGCCCGCCATCCACAGCGTCCGTACACCCTGGATTATGTCCGCCTGGCGTTTGACGAATTTGACGAACTGGCAGGCGATCGCGCATACGCTGACGATAAAGCTATCGTTGGCGGTATCGCGCGTCTGGACGGACGCCCGGTGATGATCATTGGTCATCAGAAAGGTCGTGAAACCAAAGAGAAAATCCGTCGTAACTTCGGTATGCCAGCACCAGAAGGCTACCGTAAAGCCCTGCGTCTGATGGAGATGGCTGAGCGTTTCAACATGCCAATCATCACCTTCATCGACACCCCGGGTGCATACCCTGGCGTGGGCGCGGAAGAGCGCGGTCAGTCTGAAGCTATCGCGCGCAACCTGCGCGAGATGTCTCGTCTGAAGGTACCGGTCATCTGTACCGTTATCGGTGAGGGTGGTTCCGGCGGTGCGCTGGCGATTGGCGTGGGCGATAAAGTGAATATGCTGCAGTACAGCACCTATTCCGTTATCTCTCCGGAAGGCTGCGCGTCCATTCTGTGGAAAAGCGCCGACAAAGCGCCGCTGGCTGCGGAAGCAATGGGCATCATTGCGCCACGCCTGAAAGAGCTTAAGCTGATCGACTCCATCATCCCGGAACCACTGGGTGGTGCACATCGTAAGCCGGAAGTGATGGCAGCGTCCCTGAAAGCGCAGCTGCTGGCTGACCTGGCAGACCTGGACGTGCTGAGCAAAGACGATCTGCTCAACCGTCGTTACCAGCGTCTGATGACCTACGGTTACGCGTAAGCTTCACAATTATCTGAAAAGCCGCACACTGTTGCGGCTTTTTTTATACCTGCGGTTTAGCCGGACTATGCTTAGCTAATGTTTTTTAAGGAGGAAGCCCATGAATATCATTGCCGTTATGGGGCCACACGGCGTCTTTTATAAAGATGAGCCGATTAAGGAGCTGGAGCAAGCCCTGCAGTCGCGCGGGTATCAGCTAATCTGGCCGCACAACAGCGCCGATCTGCTGAAGTTCATCGAGCATAACCCGCGTATCTGCGGCGTGATCTTCGACTGGGACGAATATGATCTTGAACTGTGCAGCGATATCAACAGGCTGAACGAATATCTCCCGCTGTACGCCTTTATTAATACCCACTCAACCATGGACGTCAGCGCCAATGATATGCGTATGGCGCTGTGGTTCTTTGAATATTCACTCGGCGTGGCGGAAGACATTGCGACCCGAATTCAGCAATACACGAATGAATATCTCGATAACATCACTCCGCCCTTTACCCGCGCGCTCTTCACCTACGTGAAGGAGGGGAAATATACCTTCTGTACGCCAGGTCATATGGCGGGAACGGCCTATCAAAAAAGCCCGGTGGGCTGCCTGTTCTATGATTTCTTCGGTGGCAACACGCTGAAAGCGGACGTGTCGATTTCAGTCACCGAACTAGGCTCTCTGCTGGATCACACCGGCCCGCATCTGGAAGCCGAAGAGTATATCGCCCGCACCTTTGGCGCCGAGCAGAGCTATATGGTGACCAACGGCACTTCGACCTCGAACAAAATCGTCGGGATGTACGCTGCGCCTGCTGGCAGCACCTTGCTGATTGACCGTAACTGCCATAAATCGCTGGCACATCTGCTGATGATGAGCGACGTCGTACCGCTCTGGCTGTCGCCCACGCGTAACGCGCTCGGTATTCTTGGCGGTATTCCGCGCCGGGAGTTCACCCATGACGCCATTGAACGTAAGGTTGCGGCAATTCCTGGCGCAAGCTGGCCTGTCCATGCGGTGATCACCAACTCCACCTACGACGGTCTGCTGTACAACACGAACTGGATCAAAAAGACGCTGGACGTGCCGTCGATCCACTTCGATTCCGCATGGGTGCCGTACACTAATTTCCATCCGATTTACGCCGGAAAAAGCGGTATGAGCGGTGAACGCGTGCCGGGGAAAGTGTTCTTCGAAACGCAGTCGACCCATAAAATGCTCGCGGCGTTTTCCCAGGCTTCGCTTATTCACATCAAAGGCGAATACGACGAAGACACGTTCAACGAAGCCTTTATGATGCATACCACCACCTCACCGAGCTATCCGCTGGTAGCCTCCATAGAAACGGCCGCAGCGATGCTGCGCGGCAATCCGGGCAAACGACTCATCAACCGTTCGGTAGAACGCGCGCTGCATTTCCGCAAAGAGGTTCAGCGACTGAAAGATGAAGCCGACGGCTGGTTCTTTGATATCTGGCAGCCGGAAGAGATTGATGAAGCAGAATGCTGGCCCGTCTCGCCCGGAGAAGACTGGCATGGCTTCCGGGATGCCGATAGCGACCATATGTTCCTCGACCCGGTAAAAGTGACGATCCTGACGCCGGGTATGGATGAGCAGGGCAAGATGAGTGATGAAGGTATTCCGGCCGCGCTGGTCGCGAAATTCCTTGATGAACGTGGCGTAGTGGTGGAGAAAACCGGCCCCTATAACCTGCTGTTCCTGTTCAGTATTGGTATCGATAAAACCCGGGCGATGGGGCTGTTGCGCGGCCTGATGGAGTTTAAGCGCGCCTACGATCTCAACCTGCGGGTGAAAAACATGCTGCCGGATCTCTACGCGGAGGATCCTGACTTCTATCGAAATATGCGCATTCAGGATCTGGCCCAGGGGATCCACAGGCTGATCCGTCAGCACGATCTGCCGCGTCTGATGCTTCAGGCGTTTGATGTCTTACCGGAGATGAAGTTTACCCCGCACAAAGCATGGCAGCGCCAGGTGAAAGGGGAGGTCGAAACCGTCGAGCTGGAAAACCTGGTCGGGCGCGTATCGGCTAACATGATCCTGCCATACCCGCCGGGCGTTCCGCTCCTGATGCCGGGAGAGATGATTACCGAAGAGAGTCGGGCCGTGCTCGATTTCCTGCTGATGCTCTGCTCGGTTGGGCGGCACTATCCCGGTTTTGAGACGGATATCCACGGTGCGAAGCGCGACGAGAACGGCGTTTACTGGGTGCGAGTCCTAAAATAAGGGTGACCGCTTGCCAGGTGCGGGTTTTCGGTTGTAACGTTCAGGCATCATAAAAAGGAGAAGCTATGCTGGGTTTAAAACAGGTTCATCATATTGCGATCATTGCGACCGACTACGCGAAAAGTAAGGCCTTCTACTGCGACATCCTGGGCTTTACGCTCATAAGCGAGGCCTACCGCGAGGAGCGTGACTCCTGGAAGGGCGACCTGGCGTTAAACGGGCAATATGTGATTGAGCTGTTCTCTTTTCCTTTTCCGCCTGCGCGTCCGTCCCGCCCGGAAGCCTGTGGACTGCGTCATCTTGCCTTCAGCGTCGATGACCTGGATAGCGCGGTAAAACATCTGGAGGCGCACGGCGTGACGTGCGAAGCGATACGCGTCGATCCGTTCACCGACAAGCGTTTTACCTTTTTCAACGACCCGGACGGCCTGCCCCTGGAGCTTTATCAGCAGTAATGGTTGTCCTGTGTGATAATGCCCGCTCAGTTCGGGCATTTTTTATGTGTAATCTCCTATGACCTTACCCGCTATCGCACAAGCCGTTTCACCGTACCGCCAGCTGCTGGTGGGGTTTAGCGGTGGCCTGGATTCTACCGTGTTGCTGCATCGTCTAAAGCTTTGGCGCGATCGGGAACCTGACGTCCAGCTTCGGGCGATGCATATTCACCACGGATTGAGTCCTCACGCAGAGGCGTGGGTGGCGCACTGCGAAGCCTTATGTGCGGCCTGGGCGATCCCGCTCATCGTTGAGCGAGTGACGCTTGCGGAGGAAGGGCTGGGCATCGAGGCGCAGGCGCGGAAAGCCCGCTATGCCGCGTTTGCCGGGGCATTACGTGCTGGAGAAGCGCTGGTCACGGCCCAGCATCTGGACGATCAGTGTGAAACCTTTCTGCTGGCGCTTAAGCGGGGTAGCGGGCCGGCGGGACTTTCTGCCATGCCGGCGCGTTCTGAATTTGCCGGCACAACGTTACTGCGTCCGCTGCTTGGCGAGACGCGTGCCTCACTGGAAGCCTGGGCGCGAGAACATCAGCTGAACTGGATCGAAGATGAGAGTAACCAGGATGACGGCTATGACCGTAACTTCCTGCGCCTGCGCGTCCTCCCGCTTTTGGGCGAGCGCTGGCCGCATTTCGCCGACGCGGCGGCAAGAAGCGCCATGCTGTGCGCCGAACAGGAGTTGTTGCTGGATGAGCTGTTGAGCGACGAGCTGGCTGGGCTGATTTCTGCCGACGGGGCGCTGGCGATCGCACCGATGAAAGCGATGAGTCCGGTACGTCGCGCCGCGCTGCTACGACGCTGGCTGGCCTTTCATCGCGCCGCGATGCCGTCGAGGACAATGCTGAGCCGTATCTGGGAAGAAGTCGCTCTGGCGCGGGATGATGCTTCCCCGAGCGTCCACCTGAACGGTTTTGAGGTTAGACGCTATAAGGGGGAGCTCTGGTGGATAAAATCCATGCCCTCGCTGACCGATGTGGTGCTCGACTGGCTTTCTCCTGACGCGCCCCTGATATTGCCCTGTGAGGCAGGACGCGTTTCTCTTCTGTCGTCTGGTCATGTGCGGCTGCCGAAGCCCGGAGAACCTGTCACCGTGCGCTTTAAGGCTGGCGGCATGCTGCATATCGTCGGGCGCAACGGGGGACGGAAGCTGAAGAAAATATGGCAGGAGTGTAACGTGCCGCCATGGCTGCGCGACACCACGCCGCTGCTGTTCTACGGTGAAACGCTTATCGCTGCGGCAGGGGTTTTCATCACGGAAGAGGGGTGGTCAGAAGAGGGTGTCCGTTTTGAGTGGCAAAAAGCGTAACGGGCAGCCAGGCTGCCCGTTAGTGTCATCAGGATTCGCTCACCACGACGGTGCCGATTTGCGGGTGGCTGAAGCTGGCTATTTTGTCCAGACGCAGCTCACGCGTCGCACCGGCGTCTTCCACTATCAGGTATTCCACATTCTTTCGTGAAACCAGATCGCTGGCTTTCGCCTTCAACACTTCGCCATCTTTTAGCTCCAGCGTCAGTAATAAATGATGCTGGCAGGCGAGTTCGAGGTTGTCATAGTCATCACAATTGATGGGTTGATAAGTATCATTCATCGACATAATCGCTCACCAGTAAATTCGCCGCAGCATACGCTGCTTTTTCCCTGACCGACTCTGAAAGGCTCTCATCAGAGGCCACTTCATTAAGCACCTTCAATACACAGCCCAACGCGTCCGGGACATACCCCAGATCTCCGCTGGCGATTTCCGCATACCGTTTGCGAATTAACTCACAATAATTATTCACATCCCCTCCCGCCAGCGCACTGACTTACTGTGAGATATCATTAAGCCTACGAAGATAAACTCGGTTTAGCAAGGTGACTATACCATACTCATTTAAGCAATATCAGAGCCTTGATAGCGGTGTATTTAACACCCTGTAACAGCCTTTTGCCGCGGTTTTCGCTACAATGTGCGCCTGATTCGAATGGAGTTCTCTCATGGCGCTGAAAGCGACAATTTATAAAGCAGTGGTCAATGTGGCCGATCTGGATCGCAACCAGTTCCTCGACGCGTCGCTTACGCTGGCACGCCACCCCTCCGAAACCCAGGAGCGCATGATGCTGCGCCTGTTGGCGTGGATTAAGTATGCCGACGAGCGTCTGCAGTTTACCCGTGGATTAAGCGCAGAAGACGAGCCTGAAGCCTGGCTGCGCAACGATCATCTGGGTATCGATTTGTGGATCGAACTCGGCCTGCCTGACGAGCGCAGAATTAAGAAGGCCTGCACCCAGTCCGCTGAAGTGGCCTTATTCGCGTATAATCAGCGCGCTGCGGAGATCTGGTGGCAGCAAAACAAGAGCAAGTGCGGACAGTTTAAAAATCTCACGGTCTGGTATCTGGACGATGAGCAGCTGGCGCAGTTGAGCGAATTTGCCAGCCGGACCATGGTTTTGCAGGCGACGATTCAGGATGGCGCCATCTGGCTCTCTGATTCTCAGAATAATCTGGAAATTCATTTAACGGCGTGGCAACCCGCGTCATGATCGTCTTGTCCCGAAACGTCAGCATCCCTGACAACGAGCTGGAGATCACCGCCATCCGTGCGCAGGGGGCTGGCGGGCAGCACGTCAACAAGGCGTCGACGGCTATCCATTTGCGTTTTGACATTCGGGCCTCAAGCCTGCCAGAGTATTATAAAGAAAGCCTGCTTGCCGCCAGCCATCACCTGATCACCAGCGATGGCGTGATTGTGATCAAAGCCCAGGAGTACCGCAGCCAGGAGCTCAACCGGGAAGCGGCGATAGCCAGGCTGGTGGCGGTCATCAAAGAGTTAACGACGGTACAAAAAAGCCGCCGGGCAACGCGGCCAACCCGCGCATCGAAAGAGCGTCGGTTGTCCTCGAAGGCCCAAAAATCCACAGTGAAAGCACTACGCGGTAAAGTTCGTCGCCCGACAGAGTGACGAAAGGGAACACACTTTTCATAAGGAATTCATTGTGAAAAAAGTATTATGGTCAGCGCTGGCAGCGAGTACGCTTTTTGCGCTTTTTGGGTGTAACAACCGCTCCGAAACGCAGGTTTTACAACCCACGCAAACGGAAGAATTAAAACCAATGCAGCAGAGCTGGCGCGGCGTATTGCCTTGTGCGGACTGCGAAGGCATTGAAACGTCTCTGTTCCTGCAAAAAGACGGCACCTGGGTGATGAACCAGCGCTATCAGGGCGCAAAAGAGCCTTCTTCTTTTGCAACTTATGGAACATGGGCGCGTACGGCCGAGAAGCTGGTCCTGACGGACACCACCGGTGAGAAAACCTTTTTCCGTGCCAAAGGTGAGGGGATGGAGATGCTTGACCGCGAAGGCAACCCGATTGAATCCCAGTTCAACTACACGCTTGCGCCGGTAAAAGCGGCTCTGCCTGCCACGCCGATGGCAATGCGGGGAATGTACTTCTATAGGGCGGATGCGGCGATCTTTACCGACTGCGCAACCGGCAGGAAGGTCAGCGTGGCAAACAATGCGCAGCTTGAACGTGATTACGCTGTGGCACGCGGCAATGACAGCAAGCCGGTATTGCTGACGGTTGACGGTCACTTTACGCTGGAGCCAAACCCGGATAGCGGGGAGATGGTGAAAACGCTGGTGGCAGATAAAGACGCGAAGTTTGTTGCGGGTAAAGACTGTAACAGTAAATGAGCTGACGCTGAGCCATTAAAAAACCCCGCCTGAGCGGGGTTTTTTGTTTAGCCTTTGATGGCTTTCACCAGGTAATCAAGAATGTCGCCGGTCTTGATCATCTGTTTTTCGCCGCTGCGACGGTATTTGTATTCAATCTCATCGCTGTCGAGGTTACGGTCGCCGATGACGACGGTGTGCGGGATACCGATCAGTTCCATATCGGCAAACATCACGCCTGGACGCTCTTTTCGGTCATCCATCAGCACTTCGATACCCTGAGCGCGCAGCTCGGCATACAGCTTCTCGGCCAGCTCCTGCACGCGGTAAGACTTGTGCATGTTCATTGGCAGAATGGCCACCTGGAACGGCGCGATATTGTCCGGCCAGACGATGCCGCGTTCGTCGTAGTTCTGCTCAATCGCCGCAGCCACCACGCGCGTCACCCCGATACCGTAGCAACCCATGGTCAGGATCTGGTTACGGCCATCTTCACCCTGAACAGCGGCGTTCAGCGCCCGAGAGTATTTATCGCCCAGCTGGAAGATGTGACCGACTTCGATGCCGCGCTTAATCATCAGGGTACCCTGACCGTCCGGGCTTGGATCGCCTGCAACCACGTTACGGATGTCAGCCACTTCCGGCGTCGCCACGTCGCGATCCCAGTTGATGCCGAAGTAGTGTTTACCGTCGATGTTCGCACCTGCAGAGAAGTCGCTCATTGCAGCAACCGTGCGGTCAATAACAACCGGCACCGGCAGATTGACTGGACCCAGTGAACCTGGACCCGCATTCACCACGGCGCGGATTTCCGCTTCCGTTGCGAAGGTCAGCGGGCTGGCTACCTGCGGCAGCTTCTCGGCTTTCACTTCGTTCAGCTCATGATCGCCACGCACCAGCAGGGCAACCAGCGGATAAGCGCTACCTTCGGTGGATTTCACCAGCAGGGTTTTCACGGTTTTTTCGACAGGCAGACTGAACTGTTCAACCAGCTCGGCAATGGTTTTCGCATTTGGCGTATCAACCAGCGTCATCTCTTGCGTTGCCGCGCCGCGCGGTTCTTTTGGCGCCAGCGCTTCTGCAAATTCGATATTCGCCGCGTAGTCTGAAGAGTCAGAGAAGATCACATCGTCTTCACCGCTCTGCGCCAGTACCTGGAACTCATGGGATGCGCTACCGCCGATGGAGCCGGTATCAGCCTGCACAGCGCGGAAATCCAGACCCATGCGGGAGAAGATCTTGCTGTACGCCGCGTACATTGCGTCGTAAGTCTCTTGCAGTGATTCCTGAGAGGTATGGAAAGAGTAAGCATCTTTCATCAGGAATTCGCGAGAGCGCATGACGCCGAAACGTGGGCGAACTTCGTCACGGAACTTGGTCTGGATCTGGAAGAAGTTCAGCGGCAGCTGTTTGTAAGAGCTCAGCTCGTTACGAATCAGGTCGGTAATGACTTCTTCATGCGTTGGGCCGAGAACGAAAGGACGCTCGCCGCGATCGACAAAGCGCAGCAGTTCAGGACCATATTGCTCCCAACGGCCGCTCTCCTGCCACAGGTCAGCGGGCTGAACCACAGGCATGGACACCTCGATAGCACCGGCGTTGTTCATCTCTTCACGCACGATGTTTTCGACTTTTTTCAGGACGCGCACGCCGGTCGGCAGCCAGGTGTATAACCCGGAGGCCAGCTTGCGGATCATCCCGGCGCGCAGCATCAGCTGATGGCTGATCACTTCGGCGTCGGCAGGCGTCTCCTTCAGAGTGGAGAGCAGATATTGGCTAGTACGCATGTTGTTACGGTTCCATTTCGACGATTGGAACAGGCTGAAACACCAGCCTGACACAAAAAAAGTGGTTTAGTTTACCAGTGTGGCAAAGATGCCAAAAGAGAGGAGAACAAAATTACCTGGGTTCAAGGGCAAACACTTCAAAACCTGCCCCGGTGACGCGCCAGCGAACGTTGAAATCAAGCAGCCAGACGGCGTACGTTTTTCCTTCTTCCTCTTCTTTACGGTAGGCCGGACGCGGGTCCTGTGCCAGAACTTCAGTGATGAAATCCCGTAAGCGAGGATAGCGTTTCTCCAGCTGACCGAGCTGCGCGGTTATCTCTGGCGTAAAATAAACAGGCATGTCCGCCTGCGGCGCGTCCTGAGCATAGCTTGCGCGCGCGTCCGGGAGCGCTTCGGCGAAGGGCAAATAGGGTTTGATGTCGATTACCGGCGTGCCGTCGACCAGGTCCAGACTACCTAACTCCAGTATCACCCGATCTTTCTGGCAGCGTATGCCTTTCAGTTCAACCAGCGACATTCCAACCGGGTTTGGGCGAAAGGTCGAGCGAGTCGCAAACACGCCCATTCTCGCATTTCCGCCAAGACGAGGAGGACGCACGGTGGGACGCCAGCCGCCTTCCATCGTCTGGTGAAACACGAACACCACCCATAAATGGCTGAAAGCCTCGAGCCCGCGTACCGCATCGGCCTGATTGTAAGGCGCAATCAGGTGTAGCTCACCGCTTCCGCTGGTGACCAGACCGGGCTGGCGGGGGACGGCGAACTTCTCTTTATAAGGAGAGTGGATAACGCCTATCTGCTCGAACTGAAATGCACTCATTTCGCCGTGATGTTCAGCGCAGAACCGATGCAAACCGCCTGACGATAGCAGCCCGGCGTGCCGCTGGTGACTTCACAGCTGTGCAGCAGAACCGCGTTAGCTTTCATTTTTGCGGCATTAATCTGCATACGTTTACGCGCTGTCGGAATATTCGGTGGTGAGTCCTGATTGGTCGCCTGACAGGATTCGCCGCTCACTTCGCCCAGTTCACGGAACGGTTTACCGACGAGTTCGTCCGCTTTCGTGATAATACGAACCGGCGCAGGGCGAACCACTTTCGGTTTCGCAGGTTCGGTCTTTGGCGGGGTTGCCGTGCTTTGAACAGGTTCAACGGGAGATCTGCTTAGCATAGAACAGCCGCTCAGCATGAGTGCTAAAAGACAGATCGGTAAAGCACGCATAATATTTCCTCAATGGATAATCAAAACGTCAGATATTGAATCAGTTGACTGCACAAATGACAAGACGGGCATAAGCCCGTCCTGATGATATTACACTGAGGTGAGATTACCAGCCTTTAACAGCGCCGCCGTTAAACACTTTGTTGGCTTCCTGGTAAACTTCATCTGACTGATAGGCCTGAACGAATTTCTTCACGTTTTCCGCGTCCTTGTTGTCTTCGCGAGTCACGATCAGGTTAACGTACGGGGAGTCTTTATCTTCAACGAAGATACCGTCTTTGGCTGGCGTCAGGCCAATCTGGCTGGCGTACGTGGTGTTGATAACGGCCAGGGCAATCTGCGCATCGTCCAGGGAACGTGGCAGCTGCGGTGCTTCCAGTTCAACAATTTTCAGATTTTTCGGGTTTTCGGTGACGTCCAGAACGGTTGGCAGCAGGCCAACACCGTCTTTCAGTTTGATCAGGCCCACTTTCTGCAGCAGCAGCAGGGAACGACCAAGGTTAGTCGGGTCGTTAGGCACGGCAACCTGAGAGCCTGGCTGCAGCTCGTCCAGAGATTTAATTTTCTTAGAATAACCGGCAATTGGATAAACGAAGGTGTTACCCACGCCCACCAGTTTATAGCCGCGATCTTTAATCTGCTGATCCAGGTATGGCTTATGCTGGAAGGCATTCGCGTCGATATCGCCTTTGCTCAGCGCTTCGTTCGGCAGAACGTAATCGTTGAAGGTCACCAGCTCCACGTCCAGGCCATACTTCTCTTTTGCCACTTTCTGAGCAACTTCCGCAACCTGCTGTTCTGCACCCACGATAACGCCCACTTTAATGTGGTTTGGATCCTTTTCGTCCTGACCGCAACCCACCAGTGCCAGAGAGCCGATCAGCGCGCCTACTGCTGCGAAGGTCTTTAATTTAAACGCCATGTTTTATCCTTAACTCGTAGAGTTTGTGTTGTGTGTAACGTTATTTATGCGTAACAGCCCGGACGATGCGATCGCCAGAGAACTGGATTAAGTAAACCAGAACAACCAGCAATACCAGAACGGTATTCATCACGGTAGCGTTATATCCAATATAGCCGTACTGGTAACCAATTTGACCTAAACCGCCGGCACCAACGGCACCGCCCATCGCGGAATAACCGACCAGGGTGATAAGCGTAATAGTTGCCGCATTCACCAGCCCAGGCAGCGCCTCAGGCAGCAGAACCTTGCGGACGATCTGCATCGGCGTTGCGCCCATCGCGCGTGATGCTTCGATCAAACCGGTTGGGATCTCCAGCAGGGCGTTTTCCACCATACGGGCAATAAACGGCGCAGCGCCAACGGTCAGCGGAACGATAGCTGCCTGCAGGCCGATAGACGTTCCGACGATCACGCGGGTAAATGGAATCATCCACACCAGCAGAATAATGAACGGGATAGAACGGAAGATATTCACCAGCGCGGAGAGCGTACGGTACAGTTTCGCGTTCTCAATGATTTGCCCCGGACGCGTCACGTACAGCAATACGCCGACCGGCAGGCCAATCACAAAACCAAAGAAGCCAGAGACAAAGGTCATTGCCAGCGTTTCCCAAACGCCGCGAACCAGCAGCCACATCATCGGCTCAGACATAACCCAGTACCTCTACTTTTACATGGTGTTCTTGCAGCCAGGCAATCGCGGCCTGGGTTTCTTCTTGTGTGCCGTGCATTTCTGTCAGCATGATGCCGAACTTCACGCCGCCGGCGTAATCCATCTGCGCGCTGATGATGTTGTTGTTCACGTTAAAGCGACGCGCGGTTTCGGAAAGCAGGGGAGCGTCAACGGACTGACCGGTGAACTCCATGCGCAGCATCGGGACGCTGTCTGCTGCGGGTTCGGTTTTCAAACGCTCCAGATAATCTTCCGGAATATCCAGATGTAGCGTGGACTGGATGAACTGCTGTGCCAGAGGCGTCTTCGGATGCGAAAACACTTCACTTACCGTGTCCTGCTCGATCAGTTCACCGTTGCTGATGACCGCCACGCAGTCGCAGATGCGTTTCACCACGTCCATCTCATGTGTAATAAGGAGGATCGTCAGGCCCAGGCGACGGTTAATGTCTTTCAGCAGTTCCAGAATCGAACGCGTGGTTGCCGGATCCAGTGCGCTGGTGGCTTCATCACACAGAAGTACCTTAGGGTTGCTTGCCAGCGCGCGGGCAATGGCCACACGCTGTTTTTGCCCACCGGACAGATTTGCCGGGTAGCTATCATGTTTGTCGCCCAGACCCACGAGGTCGAGCAGCTCGGTAACGCGACGCTTCACTTCTTCTTTCGGCGTGTTATCCAGCTCAAGCGGCAGGGCAACGTTGCCGAACACGGTGCGGGAAGCCAGCAGGTTAAAGTGCTGGAAGATCATGCCAATCTGACGACGCGCTTTGGTGAGTTCTTTCTCTGAGAGGGCGGTAAGTTCCTGGCCGCCAACTTCTACGCTGCCCTGGGTTGGGCGCTCAAGCAGGTTAACACAACGAATCAGCGTGCTTTTACCTGCACCCGATGCGCCAATGACGCCATAAATTTGACCAGCAGGAACATGCAGGCTGACGTTGTTCAGTGCCTGAATGGTTCGGTTCCCCTGCTGGAACACTTTGGTGATATTGGAAAGTTTAATCATTAGATTATTTTTATCGTATGTAAGTTAGCCGTGGCATTTTCTTCTGCCAGATACGGGTGATGACCGTAAACAAAACGGATGTTAAGGCATCCAGACGTCTAAATCAATCCAACTCTGTACGATGAGCACTTTATTGCGCTGCGATTCATGAGATACTAGTCGAACATGCCTTTTTCAGGAGCAAACCGGTGGCAAAATCAGTACCCGCAATTTTTCTCGATCGTGACGGCACTATTAATGTGGATCACGGTTATGTCCATGAGATTGATGAGTTCGAGTTTATCGAGGGCGTAATAGATGCCATGCGCCAGCTGAAAGAGATGGGCTATGCGCTGGTGGTGGTAACGAACCAGTCCGGTATTGCACGCGGTAAATTCACCGAAGCGCAGTTCGAAACGCTGACGGAATGGATGGACTGGTCGCTGGCCGACCGAGGCGTGGATCTCGACGGCATCTACTATTGTCCGCACCACCCGCAGGGAACGGTAGAAGCGTATCGCCAGACCTGTGACTGCCGTAAGCCGCATCCGGGGATGTTCATCTCTGCGCAGGAGTTCCTGCACATTGATATGTCTGCTTCTTATATGGTGGGCGATAAACTGGAAGATATGCAGGCAGCAGCGGCAGCGGGTGTAGGAACCAAAATATTAGTACGCACCGGCAAGCCAGTGACGCCAGATGCAGAAAATGCAGCGGATTGGGTAATTAATAGTCTGGCCGACCTGCCAAAAGAGATTAAAAAGCACCAAAAATAGCCTTTTTGGTGAAAAGGTGAGCGGTTGAAATAAAAATGCATTTTTCCGCTTGTCATTCCTCGGCGGCCCCCTATAATGCGCCTCCATCGACACGGCGGATGTGAATCACTTCACAAAC
>NZ_JUMS01000124.1:0-34520 GCF_001059415.1 Enterobacter sp. 940_PEND | reverse complement strand
GTGATCTGATCCTTCAACTCAGCAAAAGTTCGATTTATTCAACAAAGCCCTTAGTTGTGTTACTGCTGCGGTTAGTGTTGCTTTGAATACACGTTTACCATCAGACATATCAAGTTCTAAAGTATCTTCTACGTTATTTATTGTTAGAAGGTCTTGAGTGATAGTTACTTTGGTATCAATGTTCGCTTGTAGTGCGGCATCTTTAGCATCAATTTGTGCTTTTGAATACGTTCCCACATCGTTATAGTTCAAGGTTACGTTACTGTTAAGAGCATAACCGTTAATTGTAGTGATACGTAACGCAAACAATCCGTTACTTTCAGTACGGGAATATACATCACTAATATCTGCTGCTACCAATTGAATGTTAGTACCAGATAATGGCTTGTTATTGATTAAGAACGTCTTAGGCACATAAGTACTATTACTAAATGCCAATGATGCCATATCAGTAAGTTGTGTTGCCGTTAATGTAATATTAGAACTTAATGATAATCCATTAACAGTAACCGTTTTAGCAACAAAGGCATTATTAACCTGAGTCTGTGAATACACATCAAGAATATCTGCGGCTACTAAGTTCAACGCCGTTCCTGATAATGCGTGTCCGTTTAACTGGAATACTTTCGGAACTATGTTTGAATCAATGTAGGTCTTAGAGTAAACATCACTAATATCTGCTGCCACTAAAGTAATGTTGGCTGTAAGTGCTTTACCATTGACAGTACGTGTGATTGGTACGTAGTTACTGAGATCTGTAGCGGCTGCCGCACCAAGTTCTGTTAACGTTGGTTTATCGGCACTGGTGTAGACCTTGTACCATGCCCCGTTACTTGCTGTTGAGAAGTTACGAATGTTCAGTACTGGCGTACCGGTTTTGTTCATTACTAATTGGGTACCGTTAGAACCATCAAGGTTAGTGATACCCAACATATCAACACCTGTTGGTGCGTAGGCTGCTGCGATCTTAACGAATGAGTTACCATCACGGCCTTGATAGCTTGGGAACTCGTTACCGTTCGAACCAACGCCCCAATCACCACGATAAAGTTCAACTACAGATTCATCAAGAATACCTGCTGATACCTGGTTTTCTGGTGTGAATACGTATGAGCGGGTAACAACCTGATCCATATCTGACGTATCTGATACGCTGGATAAGTACCCGTTATAAAGCACATAGTTTACGGTTGTATCGTTTGAACCTTCATCAAGCATTTCTACTTTGACTTGTACTAACTGCTGAGAATCAACAGCAGAATCAAGTACGGCGTTTTCACCTGGAACGTAGTTAACTTGAATAGTCATATCACCATATGAACTATCACCCGCTACTTTAGAGGTGTAAGTACTATCATATGTTTCTACAGTTGAAACAGAAGTTGATTCACTAAAACTTGGAAACGCTGAAAGGTTTTCAACTTGAACAAAAGTACGGGCATTTGGATCAACGTTGGTTGTATCGGTATTAATCCATACTGTAGTTAGATTCCCTAAAAATGTTTGAGCCATAATTATTCCCCATAGCTAAAAGATAGTGTTTGCGTGTGAACATATGCGGTTTCCGTGGCTTCGGCTTGGGAAGTCATTAGACTATCTTCAATTCGGATATTGAATAATGGCATTGGAAGTTGCTGGTTTAGTTCATCAAAGAAACCAGATGTATAAAGTTCTTCAAGAATCTTTTCTATTTCATCCGAAGCACCTTTATATGATTGTCCAACAGCTACAAACTCAACTCGAAATTCACATAAATTTCTAATAGTTGATGGTACGATTTGATTGTTTACAATTTGATTTGCTTTGGCTATCTGTGTACGTTGTACTGAAGAATCACCAATATAAACCTTTGTAGTATCATCTACTGTTGCTTTTGATGGATATTGTAGATTAACAATTACTGCTAATTTATTAATCAAATACTTTCTTATTGTATAGTCTGCCGTGAACATATTATACTTCCTCTTCTAAATCGATCTTGCGAATATAGTGATAGTTAGAGATACCGCTTGTATCATCATCTATTCTATTTACTAGGTATTCGGTGTTATCAATTGTGAAGGTACTATTTAGTTTAATTCCTGACTTGGCACTAAAATATGTTACGGTAGTTTGACTATCATCGAAAAAAAACTCGTCTTGTTCAAAAATTGCGGTAATCGTTATTGATACACCATCTTGAACAATGACGAGCTTTTCACCAAAAGCATTTAATAGATACTCTATTTGCGAGTTACTAAGAAATGCTCTCATTTGTCATACCTGTATTAAGCTAGGTTTAGTACTAGGAATGCTTCATCGTGTGCTAGAGCATGAGATTGGAAGCTGAAAGTACGTAGAACAATACCCATAGAGTTACGTTGAGTTGTATCATCGCGATCCATAGTTACTGAACCCCATTGAGCCATGATGATATTTGACCAATCGCCAAACACAATAGCACCAGCGGCAACTTGAGTAGATTCAATAATACGTACTGAATCAGCTAGAATACCGTCACCCATATAGCCTTGTAGCAAGTACTTAGCAGCGGTGTTAGAACCATCTAGAGTAGTACGCAATACAGCAGCGGTAGTAGGATGTACAATAGCAACTACATTCTCAACACGGACATTAGCAGCAGCTAGAGTAGCTAGAGCACTAATAACATCGGTTTTGGTTAGAGCAGCAGTTAGGGTTACTTCTGGAGCCTTAGCAACAACATCAGCAAGAATTAGACGTTCTAGTTTTAGAGCAGCACCCTTAACCATCGCATCTTGAATATACTGTTCAGCAGTACTAGCAGATTTGATTAGAGTACGAGTTAGTTCAACAGAACCGGTAAAGATTTCTGGCTTTAGAGTGACCTTCTCAAAAGCGGCGTTATAAGATGGTGATGGAGCACCTTCAGTAACATAACCGAAGTTATCAGTGAAATCAGCAGATAGTTTAGGTAGAACTAGATTACCTTCACCTTCGAGATTTGCGAATACTTGTACAGGTAGAGTAGCAAATACTGACTGAGCACGTAGCACATCAATATAAGAATCTGCGTATACTTCTTTAACTAGAGCAGCACCGCCAACAGTAGTAGAAGTACGGACGAAATCACCCGCAGGGATTTCAGTTTTACCAGCAAAATTACCTTCACTTAGTGAACGAATTAGGCCATTTAATACGGATTTTTCCATTTTGATTTCCTTATCATGATTTGGATTTGTTTTTGTATTTAGTGTGCGTTTGAAGTCCTCAACTGAAATTCCATTTTCAATTGCTTCAGACACATCAATATTTAGAACTACGCCGATTGATTCCAATTCACGTTTACGTTCCACTTCTTCTGTAGAATCTTCTACTTCAGAATCATCAGTACTTTCTTGTACATCTTCGCGTTGTTCTTCAACGTCGGTTTTATTTATCATTTGTTCAAGCAAGTCTGGACGATTAGCCATTAGTGCTAATAGTTCTTCATCGCTCATACGTACTTCTTCAGATTCTTCTACTTCTTCTTGTTCAGTAATTTCTTCTTCAGATTCAACTTCAGTACTAACTACTTCTGATTCATCTTTGATTTCAGGTTCAGTACTTCCGATTTCGTTTTTATCTTCCATGATCATATCCTTCTGGTTGTCATCATTGTTATTTATCAATGAGCGACCAACTCCGGCGGATACATCGGCTGGCACTGTTACTAGTGATATTTCATATGGGGTAAAATGAGTTACATAGATAATGTTTCCTTCAATACGGTAATCATTAACTGTGTAACCAAAACTAATATGTGTTAATACACCTTCATTGATTTGTTCCCATTCTTTTTCCGAAGCATTGGAAATCTGTAATACAGCACGGCCTACCTTGTCTGAATCAATACGTGCCGCTAGTACTTTGCCAATCAAATGATCTCGGTCATGATTAAAAAGTACTGCCCCTGAATTGTTCAAACGCGATAGGTCTACATTTTCTGGATTACATAGAAGTACTTCGTTATATAACTTCCCTTCTATTTCACGTGCTACAGGAGTTTCAGAACAAAAAGCAACTTCAACGGTACGATTATCAGAATTAATCGCCGTTGGTAGGGTTAATTCCCTCGTCTGTTTTTTGATTTTCATCTAGAACTTCCTTGTTCATATTTTTCTCATTCTCTATTTCTTGAAGTACAACACGTGGATCACCACCCATTTCACTAATTACCTGTGTACGGGATTTCAAACCAGCATCAATAGCAGCTACTTCACATTGAATATCCTTCAATGGATCAAGTGAAATAGGTTTAGTAGGGATATAACGAGCACATACAAGATCATCGAAATCAGAAAAACTTAATTTCAACTTACTATTATTTAGCATTTCATTCTTTAACCAAGCTGTATAAATTGGCTTGAGTACTTTATTTATGAGTACATTAGTTCGAGTACTGAAAGTTGTAGCTTGTAGGCGTTCGGCAAGTTTCGCAGCACTAAATGACGCATCAGCAGTACTTCCCATTAGGGATTGCTTAGTGACATTTAAGCCCATTGAAATATTATCAAATAGTACATCTGTGAATTCTGCTATACCGTCAACACCATTACGGGGCTCAACCGATTTAACATCTTGATTAGCATTTAATTCAAAGATAGCACCAGGTTCTAAGTACTCGTTATAAATCGCTGTATCTTGTTCACCTTCATCTAGTGCTAATTCATTGTTACCGCCATTATTAGTAATGAATGTGGTTACACTGGCTGAGATTCGTTTAGCAAGTAATGCCGCTTCCTGGAAGTTCTTTAAGTCTGCTAAAACTTTAGTACTGGCAATTAGATCCGGTATACCGCGTTCCTGTGTGGCATCATCCATAACAAAGTAATGTAGGATTTCATTTGCTGGTACAACTTCATAACTAGTAGCATCATATGTATATGTTACTGGATTATATTTAGCGAAATAGTAGTTTACAGGTTGACGGTACTTGTTATATTCAATCCCATTACTGATATATCCATCTGCCAGTACTGCGTTATTCAACTGAGTCAAACGGGCAGAATCAATAATTTCAATCTTGATAGAACGGTTGAAATTATGAATACGTACAAACGCTTCACCATCGCGGCAGCGGTGTTTCTCTAGTACTTGTGCGAATAGATCAAAAGTCATTGAGCCATCAATAGAGAATTTACTAGCATCGTAAGCCCAACGATCAAATAGTTTTTCTAGTTGTTGGTTAATGGTATGTTTTGTTTCTTCATCAACATCAATATCTACTGATGGTTTTACATAGATACCATTACTGCCTACTACACCATCTACAGAAAGCATCATGTACTTACGTGCGATTGGGTTTACTAGTGTTGCGTCACGTGATTGATTACGCCATTCTGATAGATGCCATTTAATGATGTTATTAATACTTACTGAGTTAGTACCGACACCAAAGCCGAAAGCATTCACACCATTACTAGTTGTACGAATCTGGTTTAAATCACGTTGTAATGTTTTACCAACATGTTCACGGACTTCATTAGTTTTCTGTACTGGTTTTGGTTGTTCTGGTTGTTTTTTCTTAAACCACATTAGCGAGTACCCCAACGATCTGGATAGTTAGGATCTCGGAATACAGTCATACTCTTAAATGGTCTACTAGAACCAGATGTAGGTTGACCATTCATTTTAACCCATAGAGAATTAGCACGTTCAATATAACGAGCACGGATTGTTTCTAAGTTTGCTAATGACTCACTAACTAGAGTTTTATTATTAATTGTAATGCTGTAGTTAGCACCACCTTGTATTTTTGCTTCAATTACCGCTTCGATCTCTTCAATCATCTTACGAATACGTGCGTATTCTTCAGTATGTTTTGTTGGATCGATTACTTCACATTGGGAAGTACTGGCAATACCATTAGTAATAGTTGTACAGAATAGCTTTTCTGAAGCAACGTTAGTTTCAAAGGTAATAGTAAATGGTTGTTCACTATCACTATTACTGTTATCTAATGTAATTGAATTACCAGTACTGACATATGAAATAACGAAAAGTGTTTTAGCAGGAATTGTTACAAGATAATCATATGGGTTTGAAACCATATAAATCTTTTCTGGTAAAATTGCCATTGGATATCCTTATCATTTTACGTTTTTCCAAACCAGTTTGAACCCACACCAGTACGCCTAGAACGTCTGGTACTTTGGGTAGGTTGTGATTCTTCTGGTTTATTTATCTTTTGTGGTAATGATTTGGCTTTATGTTCGCGTAGTTTTCTAAACGGTTGCGTACCTAATTGTGATTGGGAATATACGATTGCGATCATTCCATAGACCAGACAATCTAGAGCCTCGTTTCTCTTCTGCCCTTTCTTTAGTCGCCATACTAATTTACCACCAGCAGGTTTTAACTCTTCGGCTGATAGTTGTTCAAAGTAATCTGATGGTAGAGTACTGGAAAAGCGTAATTGAATTGGTGCGTTCTCTGCTTCAGTACTGAGCATCAAGTTTAAAAGTTTACGAATAGTATTCTTTTGTTCATGAACATTTAGGATCTGTAGTTTATATCCGGCTTGTGTACTCTGTTTGAATAGGTCACTTGTAGTACTGCTAGAACCCTTAATAGGATGATACTTAGCCCAACGTGCGGTAAACTTCTTAACTGTATCTGTAGCGTTACCGTTCGAACTATCCACGAATACAGCAAGTGTAGGTACTATGCGACCGTCAACACTTCGGAAATCTTGACGGCAAAACTGATCTAAATCCTTCCATGCCTGTGATTCGATTTTAGTACAATCATGGCCATAGAAAAATTCATGACCAAGTACATAAATGTTCTTTTCATCAAATCCTAAAATACTGGCCTCGCACCTATCTAATTGTTGATCGACGCTTATACAAATTCCGAGTGTTGATTCTGGTATTCTATGTATATTAAATTCATCTTCACGTAATGATTCCAATCGAAGTATATCTAGTTCTTTTGCGTATTCATCTTCATAGGGTAATCCCAATTCATTATTATAAAATGTTTGAAGATTGAAATTATAAAGAGCATCGGCAAACTTACTAACCATTTCTGAAATAGTATTCAATGGGGAATACATACGCGAAATCTGATAGCCAACTACACCCGGATCACCATCAGTACTAGTAGCTATCCATCGCCCGTTATCGATCATTTGGTGGCGTGTATGCTCGTCTATCTCTTCCTGACAATGAGGACAAATTAAACGGGTAGTTGTACTGTCTGGTATTGCTCTACCATTCTCAAGTTGTTTGAATTCAAATGCTACTTGCTCCCATTCAAAAGTATATTCATGACCGCAAGTGTGAGTAACAAACCAACGGCGTTTATCAGAGAGGTTATATTCACTGTTAATTAGATCATCTTTATATAATGGTGTACTTGAAATAACAACCAGAGCATCATCACCGAAAGTACTAGTACGTGCTTCTGCTAGTTTTATTGGTGAACCTTCTTCTGTAATAGAAACATTACTCACCTCATCCAATAGAACTACACGACATGTAATACCGCGTAGGTTTCCTGGTGTATTGAGGTTTAGCCAGTACACAAAAGTACCGTTTATCATTTGTGTTTGCTTCGCGTTGTTCGCGGCGTTCTTATCATTCTTGTCTGTTACTAATGGGCTTAGTACTTCACTAGTTTCAATAGCTGGTAGAAATTTACCATCCTTGAATTTCTTCACTTCAGATTCAGAAGAACTACCAAAAGCAAAATTACATGGATCATTTGCCATTAGGTTAAATGCTATGGATTGTAAAACAGTGGTTTTTAAAAGCTGACTACATGACTGTAGAATGATCTTTTTAGTACTTCTATGTTGTGCTATATCCATTGGTTCACGTTGAAAGGAAAACGGAACCCAATCAAGCCCCATATTCGGCCCGTCAACAAACTTAACTACACCATTACTGATCCATTGGCTCGTTTTCTGTATCTTCGGTGGCTGTATCGTCGGCAGTACTTTCATCAGTACTTGCGTTAATTTCTTCTTGTTCGTTTCCATCTTCTAATATTTCTTCATCCGTGGGTAACTCAAATTCCATACTTCCTAGCTGGAATAAAGTACTATCAATATGTTGTTTTAATATATCTCGTAAATCTTTCGCGTCTGTCTGTGCGAATAACTCTAGGTATGTTTTACTAGGGATAGCTCTCATTGCTGTTTTAACTTGAAATAGGTATTCAGTTAGTACTTGTTCAAGATATTCAGTGCTAACTACCGTTCCATGTTTCACCTGTAATTCAAGTTCAGATAATGCCGCTTCTGCTTTTAGTTTACGTAGGCGTTCTTGATCTATTTGTTCGCGTGTATCGGTATTACGTAATGGTAGAATTACATTCTGTACTATCCATGCTCGTGTATCAGCTTCTTCAGTACCTTGACCAATTGGCATACCCTGTGCTTTCCATTCTCGTACTGTTGATTCGTTGTACCCGTACTGCTTCGCAAGCTGATTCATGCTAATGTTCTTATTCATCTGTATAACGTTTCGCCTCTTTATTATTTTTTCACATATATTTAAAACAAAGTGCGTCGAAATCTACGCGGTGTTTTAAGGTTCAAAGAGAACCTAAATGAAAAAGGTTCTCATATTGTCGAGTTATTTTTGTTCTCTGAATTGATTGATCAATAGAGCAATTCGATAGTTATCTATAGGTCTACTGTTCAGTGATTCATCTTGTATTAATTCCTGAGTCAAGCACTGGAGATAGTCGAGGTGTACACGCTCTGAGCCTTTGTAATTTTCTATTGTGTTCCAGTCATAAACCCATCTACCGATTGTGTAGCTGTGTTGGTGATTCACTGTGATGTATTTATAGCTGAGTACTAAACGGTGTTGGTTGATGAATAGCTTGTATGATTCATCAAACGTGATATGAGCGTTAATTAGCTTATCTGAACGGGAATACTCATAACCTGTATAAGTACCGTCTATGATGCTTGTAGAGCCTTGAGGGAAGTGTAATGTGATGTTCATAGGTATACCCCATAGTTATTGTCTATAGGGTATTTACTATGGTGTTAGATAAGGTTGTTATCTTGTCGAACGGTACTGAACGGTATAGATAGCCTTGAACCGCAGTTACTCCAGCATCGCGTAGTACTGGTAGCTCTTGCCGCTGCTCTACTCCCTCTACGATTACATAGGGGCAATAGTTCATGATGTTCTTCATCAGTACGTTGAATGTTGGTTTCTGTACTTCCTCACGGTAGAACGCCCTATCGATTTTTACCGCTTCATAGCATCCAGTAGTTAACGCCGCAACGTTAGCCCGACCGGAACCAAGATCATCAAGGAACAAGCGATAGCCTACGTTTAACATTGTTCGTAACACCGGATGATCTATACCCAATTCCAACCCTTCAAAGTCTTCTGAGATCTCCAACCTGACAAACTCCAGCTTATCCAGTAAGTGAGTTATACCACTGTCATATACACATAGCCGTGCCTGTAAGGTATCAACATTAACGGTACAGAAAAGCCGGTGATCCCTGAACCATGAAGCACGTAATTCTATGGCCTGTAGTTGTCGTGTGAGTAGTTCCCTCTTCCTTTCATTATCCATAGCCATGATGAAGTACTTACTGTTCAGTACAGGCAAGTCCTGGCAATGGAAACGGGTTAACAATTCACAACCAACCAGTTGGCCTGAAGTTGTCATGATCGGCTCTGCTATAAAGCTAGTTATTATCATCACATTGATCTCTTTAATCGATTTATACTCTATTATTGATCGCTCAAATCTATTAGTATAGAAACTATTCGCCTAAAGAAAATCATTTAACTTATTGAATATGATCGTTTTTATTGAATTTTTAGCGTTTCGTCTTGTTCTTCAGTATTACACTGTATAAATTTACAGTATCTAACGGTTAGTGGAGGGCTTAGAAATGGGCAATAAGAACGGTTACGATCCATCCATACGTAGAGGTGTTCATCAGTTCTCACACGCTGGGGTTTGGTTCACGGTCTGTTATCGGGGAAGTATTCTTGAACAATTCGAGTTGGTGATCGGGTGATATTTGAAGGTTCTGTAGGTGGGGTGTTCTGGCTGGGAACGGTTGAAAGGGATTGTTTTGTACTGATTAGCGAGACACCCTTTAACAAGGTGTTGGATGCTCTAGTTTATCTACATGCTGAACGCCGAGTGGTTGAACAACATGCTGATGATTGGTCCTGTGGGCAAGAAGAACTGCCATTCTAAAAAATGCCCCTACACATTGACGGCCCCATTGAGTAGGACAGTTCATGTTATTGGGGCATATTCAATTACTTAATAAGTATTGTGTAAAATCTTCTTGTTTGTACTACTGCGACAATAAAGCACCCAATAGCAAAGCATATTTTCATACCATCTTCTATTGGGTGTACATTTAATACATTTCTAATTATAAAGTTGAACACTGAAAGCGTTACAAACCAATACAGTAGGAAATACAAAAATGAAAACAGGCGTCAAAGTATATTGCTACTTTTAATATCAAAAATCTTTGCTGTCAGTTTTGTTAATGGTGAGAAAAGCATCGCGATAAAACCAGGTATTATAGTAATTAGAAATATCGCAACAAACATCAAAGGCACTTTTACATATTCATTGCCATTTGGACCAATTATAATAATCAAACCAGTGACAGCCGTGATCAGCCCACCAGTCAATAGTTCTTTCGTTCCCTCGAACATCTCAGAGATATTTTCAACAGTAATTTTCATTTTACCACTCTTCACTATAGGCAAGTTCTGAATGATAATATCATTTACAAATTGAAAAAGCCCTGTAGATTCACATCATAAAGGGCTTAGTACTGAAATTTTCAGATTACTTCGCTACTACCTGCCAGCGTCCACCAGGCTTTGTAATCTCATACTGGTATTGATCATCACACCATACATCTATACGGCCTGAGAAGTTCGCATTGCTAAACCTAGTGACTTTATCGCATGTGTAATCACGCTGGATAAGAGCCTGAGCGAAATCCTTAGCGTCCTGTAACTCTTGATTGGTGAGCTGGGTAGACGGTTCTTCGTGCTGTGCTTCATGCTTAACATCTCCACCTGAGATTTTGAAATACAAAGCGATGAGCACCAATAAAACTACAATAATTTTCCCCATTAGTAACCCTTGTGAACTATCTGGAATACAAGAGGTTGTTTCAACATCCTCTAAGTCACAATGGGTAGTATCGGCCTTATGTAGAATTTCTTTACTTACATGTAAACTGAAGGGGGAGTAACAGTACTGAGGGCTGTTGTATGGTAGCTTCACGCCACACCCACACCTTCAACAAACCTACCCATAGTGGGGGGCGTGAGGTTATGAGTGTACTTTAGGTATGATATAGAAGTAAAGCCATATAAGATTATCGATAAGTTTTTTTAAAGTTAATCCAAAAGCTCAATGCCCTTACCAAGTAGTAAAGGCATTGAGAAAATTAATAGCTAAGCTGTTTTATCTCTGTTGGTGAGATTGGATACTGATATTCAGGAATAATCATTCTACAAAACATATCAAATCTTGTAAGATGTTCCTTAACCTGGTCGATTGGAACGCCAATATTGCGTAATGAATTGATAAGAATATCATTGTCAAAGTCGGGTCTTCCATAATACGCACATTTATTATCAATGATGTGATTATAGAACTGTAGTACATCATTATAAGTTTGAATTTCAGTATCAGTTTTATAATCAAATGATTTTATTGACATGTTTCCATCAATGCTTTCAATGCTGACTCGTAAACTATCGAAATATAAAAAAGCACTACGGAATTCACTCTGAGGCATTTCTATATTTTGGTCTGTGATATGAATGAAACTCTCCGCTCTCAGCTCAAGTAGATTAGAAAAAAGATCACCCTTATCTATTGTTACTAAACCATCAGTACGTGTATAGACGCCATCCTCAAAATGATAATAGTAATATTTTTCATTATCAACTAACTTATAAAAACCAGTAATATCATCTTTCATGCGAAAGATTACACCATCCACTAATTCTATAGCAGAATAGTCACATTTATTATAATTCATTTTTCTTCCTTAACTAGGGTACGTAGAACATAATATAGTCTATATATGAAATGTCGGGATACACCTGTGGATTCGTTAGTAAAACCTCATGTGAACTAAGGATAGTCCGGGCTAACTGAGTAAAAGAATCATCGCTGCTTTCACTCAAGCGATATATCTCATATATACCATTATCAAGGGGCAGAATTTTATAGCACATAACGATTCTAGATATTAATTTGTCAGCCTTATATAGTCATATATTAGTCATAGCGAAGTGCCAGACTTTCAATATCGATTAATTTACAAGAGTTAAACAAGTAACCTTGTACACCCCATACCTCTAAACGTCTAGCTAGTTCAAGTTGTTCATCTGTCTCTACGCCCTCAAAGACGATTTTATTACATTTATTTTTATAGAGTATCAAACCTTTGAATGGCTGTTCTTTCTTGGCTTCCCGCCAGAAGTATTCACGATCAATCTTAATCAATTCATACTGAGAAGCATCAACCATGCTTATATCACAATATCCTGCTCCCAAATCATCCAGCCATACCTTACCAAATCTAGTACATAGTGCTTCTATTAGTTTAGTACGGGTGTGTAGTTCACATGTTGCTAGACTCTCTGAAATTTCAAGCCGCACATAATTCATACCCTTTAATAGGCAATCTTCTTCAGGTGTGCGATTGATACATTCAATCATATCCCTGTTAACATTAAGACTACACAACAGATTGTTCTTTGTGAAGAAATCATTTTTTTCTTTGATAGCAGTGACTTGCTCTCTGAGTAACAAACATCTTTCTTCATTGCTCATGCTCTGAATGACAGTATCCGGCGGGTAAAACTTACCATACTGATCTTGGAAGCGAGTTAATATTTCAACCCCTCTTAACCTCATTGAAACTGGGTCTACTAATGGCTCCACTATGAAAAACTGCTTCATATCAATCACTTCCCCGTCTTGAAGTATTGTAAGTAATCTAAATGAGAATAAGTTAATAAATTTTATTAGTTAGCGAGCTATACCTATAAACATACCTGTTATCTACATGTTTTCAAGGTTTCGAATGTAAATTGTGTACTTGTCTCCAATATCCGGTTTTCAGAGGGTTTAATATTTTATTTCAATCATTTACGTAAGTATCATCTTTCCTAATGATTTCTTAATGTTAATCGGTGCTAATAAAGTCACAAATAGACCATAAAGGTTATATGGGATTATCTGGTGATTCTACCTTTAGATGATCAGATAAGATATTAATTACTCGGATTATTGTACCTAACTCTTAGTTAACTAATGATTGTTGGAAGTATACTGCCTCATCATCTGATAAGTCCATAGTTCTGGTAGTACTGTACCAGTAGTAGATTAATTAATAGTAATGGCTTAAACAGCCCGATAACCCGACAAGGGCAAAGCCCGCGTAGTTACTCCAAAAGACGGCTGACCCCAAACAGTATAGGTTTTCACTTCCTTCAGTAGTCGATAGACAAAAACAAAAGACGTGGCGTTCTTCGAGTGACTAGCGAGAAAACGCAAGTTTACGATCTTATCTTTTTGGTTTTACAGAGACTAACGAGCAAAGCGAGTTAGGCTCTATGATACTGAATAGACAAGTAAGTCATTTACTTTAAAGTGTATATTATATTAAGTTACGGGAATCAATATGTGGTATGTAACCCATTGATTTAACTACTATATGTTGTGGCATCAACCGTATTTTACTCATAATAACCGTATTTTCGACGTATACAATACGGTTATAGTTACGGTTATTATTTACATATAAATCAATTACTTATTCATTGCTACTAGTCGTTCAATTAAGGTAATAAGATCCGCACCTTCATCTTTTAGCAGTTCAACTAGTGCTACATGTTCTTCTGTTACGGTTTTCTTTGGTTTGTATTGCTTCATTCTATTAAGGGATTTCCCTTCCTTTACTAGTACTTCAAACGCCTGTGATACTAGGGTTGCTATGCGTTTGTACTTTTCACGCGATGATTTACTATCTGGATAGTTTTGATTTTTATTCTGTCTGAATAGTTTTAGATGTTCAAATACCATAACTTCACTGAATTCAGGAGCATTCTTTACTATCGCAAATACATCTTCTTCCGGTACACGGTTTTTACCTAGAAAAGTACTTTCCTGGATTATTCCACGCATTACTTCTTTTGCTTCACTAGATAGTGAATTAAAGCTAATGAAACGTAGTTCATTCTGGATCATTTGATTATTGTGTATTGTTTCTTTTCTCGCCATTATAATTCCCCCTTAATATGGGGCTGTCACTCCTACATGATAGCCCCTAAGTTATTATGCTTGTTTGATAATTCTTGTGTAACTATGTCGTGTAGTATTTCGGTTCCATAGTTGATTGAAGTAGGATGTAATCCCAATGTATGAGTACTTTCCAGTATTCCACGCATCAATAATTTGTACTTTCTCTTCTTCGGTGAATCTATTCCAGCTACGTTTATTTTTCGCTTTTGCCATATTCTCTTTTTGTGTAATCCATTGTAGGTTATCCACGTGATTGTTTAGAGGATTACCATCAATATGATCAACAACTAATTTCAATGATTCATCACGTTCAATAAAAGTTTCTGCGATTAGTCGATGAACTTCTACAGTTCTACTATCACCACCTTTGACAGATAGTGTTACTTTGTAGTACCCATTAGATTCCGAAGGGGTTAGCTTTAGTAGTGTTTCTGTCTTAGTATTGAATACATCACCTTCATTACTTACTACATAATATTCATATTTCGTTTCTTTCCATATTTTCATATATAACTTCCATATTACCCGCGTTACTTCCTGTAATCGCGTTTCTACTTATTGTGTGGTTAGTAGACAACCAATTAATTACTTACTGTTTAGTACAATGTACTGATCAATTAAGTAACCTACAGCAGAAGATAGAGTACCTTTTGATACCTTACCTTCATCAATCAATTTTTTTAGTACTTCAACCTGTGAATTAGATAAACGTGCGGTTATTACGTTATCTTTTCTATCCTTAGATTTATTATTCTTCATTTAATTAACTCATGTGATTTGTATACGTATACGTTATTTATCCCAAGCAAAAAAGATAGCCCTTTTAGGGGGCTATACTTTAGCAATATAGGAGAATTATAATGTTACCATCTATTTAGTCTCTGATGGCTGGAGAAATGGAATTATGCTTCGCAGTTCGGCTAGGTGAACATTTTCGATCACTCAGAAAGCCACATCAATATTATAGGACATTTTTTGCGTCTGTCCCAAATATTTTATAGATACCTACATTATACCGTGAAAAAATCACCCGTTCCAAAATTCTTAGGACTTTTTCTTTCGTAATTTATCAGTACTTTTATTTATGTGTTGTCTTACGTGACGTTCTACAAATGGTATCTTTAGTGGAAGTGCTAGTACTGTGAGAATCATAAACATCAATACTAGTATTGTGTAGATTGGGAAAAGAAAGATTTCAATTAATGGCTTTAGCATGTATACGCCTCCTGTATTGTATACATTTATTTATATAAAGAGGCGTAATCATGTGAGTTATTGTAATAGAAGTACTGATATGAACATACCAGGTTGGAACATTTCAATACTATAGCCCCTGAATCTTTTCAGGGGCTATAAGAAGGTAATGTACCTTCAACCGTCGGCAAACGGTAGAGGCGGCAACCTCTACCTTTCACCAACAGGAGTTTTGGCTTGATTGGTATTATATCAAATAGAAGGTTTTTTCACCAAGAAAAATCTCACATCGCCTAATATCAGTCACCCTCACGAATCACTTAACGCAAATCTTTGCTGTGACGCGTTTTGAGAGGCTCTATTACAAACCCACACCAACGCATTACCATATACGAAAAAGCCCCGCATACGAACGTACACGAGGCCAAAATTAAACTTAAAACGTAAAACGTAAAATCTTGTTTTTAAAATAATCAAATACTTATCGGAAAGTTAGATAGTCTGCCTTGCGATTTATGATGGCTTGACTATTCAACGTTATAAATAGTTAGCTTTACTAGTGTTGTTCAAACATAAATACACCCTGCTAATACCATCAAATACTAGCAGGGCAAAAAAATGTATCGTATTTCGCTTACGTCCCATGACAACTATCATCAAAGTACTGCTAACTACTCAACTGATACTACATTATTATTATTGTCAATTTAACTATAGACTACTTTCAAGTGCATCACTATGTACTTTGGAAGTAACGTTAGATTTATCACAAAAATACATGTAACGATTGTTAGTTACATTTTTAAAAGAGAAATACTATCATTACTCAACTTTGTATTTTTCAAAAAATCTTCACGGCTGAAGCAAGATTCTAAAATCGCATTTTTGATGGCTCTGCTGACGTTACAAGTCAATTAAGAGGTTTCTTTCGTTTTATGTTTAGGATACTCGTTACTTAGTGAATAAGAAACTCATATTGTTTCGCATCCAAACACCTACGGCATCACATCGATCTACAGCATCTACATAGTTCAGCAATAGCGAATAATCAATGATTGTAAGATCTTCTTTAGTCTGCTGAAAACGGATCTCACCATCTTTAACACTAATTACGAAAGATGGTGTGTAATAGAATTTAGCACCATCAACATTTTCAATGATCACCTCACTGATTAACTTTTGTTCTTTCTTCTTATTCTCTATAAAAAGGACATGCCTTTTCAGCTCGTTCTGCTTGTAGATAATGTCAATTGTGTAAAAATTGCCGTTACGCTTTAGACGAATATTAGAAACAATCTTGTTAAGTTCATTCTCATAACGTGTGCGTATGTCGACGTTATTCACATTATATAATTCAGTAACGTTAACATCCTGTAGTACTGGTAAATCTACTTGTACTGTAGCTAATGAAGCTTGACGTGCTAATAACTGTTCTAATTCTAACTTGGCATCATCCAATTCTTCCCGCATTTCAAAAGAGACAGCTTTACCAGCACTTTTACGCCGTTCAATACCATTTTCATAGTTAGTGATCTGATCCTTAACTTGATCAATTTGAATACGTATCACTTCAATTTCAGGATTGAATTCTTGTTCTTTAATCACAGTGTTTAGATCCATGCTTAATAAATGCTCTACTACAAAACGCTCTACTGTTTCATAGGTCATAGCTTTATTTTCGCAAAGTCCATCACGTTCATTGAGGCAACGAATGTATCTATATTCCTCGATTTTTGGATCGCCTTTCTTTGGTGTACGTTTAGCACGAACCACATTATGATACATTGGCCCGCCGCATTCAGTACAACGAGCGATACCACTAAACAAATTACTTTTAATCAGTACTTCTTCCTGTCCGTCTTTCTTCACGGTAACACGTCCAGCATTAGGACGACGAGACTTTAGCAATTCCTGTACTAATTCAAATTCTTCTTCATTAATCACTACAGGGTACACGTCCATATCGTACTTTTTCTGAGTTACTGGATTTTCAATATCATCATGGTTACGGATGATTTCTGAAATGAAAATCTTACCAGTTACACGGCGATTAGTAAGAATCTTATGAACAAGTTCACCAGTCCACGGACGATTAAATTTATATTGCTCACCTTCTTTCGTTTGAAGTTGTTTAGCAATCGTGGGGCATCCCATGCCAGTTTGATAAAGAGCAAATATCTCTTTAACTACTGCCGCTTTATGATTAAGCACATACTTATCATTTTCTACTTCGATCCATTGAGGACGTTTATTAGTTACTATAGTACCTTTGTTGAATGCTTGTTCGCGTTTCTTCGCCCACCCTTTACGAATACGATCACTTTTATACTTAGATTCATCATATGCCCGTTGAGCATTCATCATTACAAAAGGTAGATCTTTAGAATTACTACGGCTGATAACTATGTTAGCCATTACATCATGAATAGCTACGTTATGTGCCATTAGAGCATTGATGTAACCCATCACATCAAACGGGTTCTGGCGGCTAAAGCGGTCTATAGATTCCACTACCAATATAGAACTATCCCACATACCATTACGTACTTGTTCCATCCATGCCCCTAACTCACCCTCAGAGATGTTTAAACCCTTAAAGGCTGAGACACCTTGATCCGATAGTACTACTGGGGCTGGATCATCCATTTCCGCACAAATGCCAGTACGCTCTAAGTAGCCTTCTAATAGTTCAGCTTGGCGTGCGATACCTGACCCGTCGAGCTGCTGATCCGAGCTAACACGATGATACACAAATACTTTTTTCATGTTAAACCTTCTAATTTTTGTTTGTATAAGCATAACACATTTGTATGATTATCAGGCAAAAAAGGTTTTAGAATCCGACCCGCTGCCGGTTCCCCAGGCGCTGCAGCTGATCGATCTGCTGGATGAGCATGCCGTTCACGGACTGATGTATGTGGATAACGCGATGCTGTACGAGCGCCCTACCGGCCACGTGGTGCGCACCAGCAACTGGGCTTTGTCCCTGCCTGAAGCGCAGCGTCCGGTCTTTACCCAGGTTTCCTCCCTGCGTCAGGCCGCCCAGGACGTTGAGGCAATCTGGAAATTCGCCCTGACCGATGAAGACACCACCAAACTGAATACCTTCGCAAAACACGTGGAACAAACGCTGGGTCTGGAGTGCGAATGGTCCTGGCATGACCAGGTGGACATTGCCCGCAAAGGCAACAGCAAAGGCAAGCGCCTGACGCAGTATGTAGAATCTCAGGGCGGGTCGATGCGTGACGTGATCGCCTTCGGCGACAACTACAACGACATCAGCATGCTGGAAGCCGCCGGTACCGGCGTGGCGATGGGCAATGCCGACGACGCGGTGAAAGCCCGCGCCAACGTGGTGATTGGTGACAACACCACCGACAGCATCGCACAGTACATTTACACCCACCTGCTGTAATCAGGCGGTGATCGAGACGCTCTTAATTTGCGCGTAAAGCCACAGGCCGGGTTTGATCCCTAACTCATCCCTCGCCCACGGGCTGATGCGCGCCCAGAGCGTCCTGCTGCCGACTTCAAGCTTCACTTCCACCTGCCCGTTATCATCAAAACACTCCGCGACTTTGGCGCGCAGAATATTTCGAATACTGGTTTGCAGCGGCGGCTGCAGCACCAGCGAGACGTCCGACGCCTGGATGCGAATTCTCAGCGCGGACTGTAGCGGTTTGTCGATCTTATTGACCCAAAGATGCTGGTCGCCCAGCGCCAGGGCGGTCATCGCGTAGTGCGGATGGTGTTCCAGAACGCTCACTTTAAGAATGCTGCTCTGCTGTTCCCTGGGTAACCACGGGTGCATTACGCTGCTGCCCCACACCTCTTCCAGGTTGCCGAACGCCTTCACGCTGCCCTCTTCCAGCACCAGCACTTTGTCGGCGAGATGCAGGATCTCATCCAGCGAATGACTAACGTAGAGCATCGGAATATTAATTTCCCGGGTCAGGCGCTGTAGATAAGGCAGAAGTTCCCGTTTACGCGGAATATCGAGCGAGGCCAGCGGTTCGTCGAGCAGCAGCAGCTCGGGGGCGGTCAGCAACGCGCGGCCAATGGCCACACGCTGTTTTTCTCCGCCGGAGAGTGAGGATGGCAGCCTGTCGAGCAGAGGCTCAATGCCTAAAAGCGTCACCAGCTTATCAAACTGTCCGGCCATGCTTTTCGCCATGCCGTAACGCAGGTTGCCGCGCACGCTGTAGTGCGGGAATAAGCGCGCGTCCTGGAAAACATAGCCAATGCGGCGTTTATCCGGCGTGAGATAAACCTTGTTTTCCACGTCGTTTAAGACGCGGTTATTCAATACAATCCGTCCTGACTGCGGCCGCGTCAGACCACTGATAGCATTTATCAGCGACGTTTTTCCCGCTCCCGAGACGCCGAAGATGGCAGTGATACCGCTTGCAGGCAGCGTCTCGTTAAGCGTCAGGGTATGGTTTCCCAGCGTCTGGGTGAAATGGAGTTCCAGCATGCTTATTTCCCCATCCGCTGGCGGCTGAGCCGCGCCAGCCATTCAGACACCATTAGCGATGCCAGCGCCAGCACAATTGAAATAATACACAGCCGCGCCGCCGCGCCTTCACCGCCCGGCGTTTGAATCAGAGTATACATTGCCGACGGGATGGTTCGCGTCTCGCCGGGGATGTTCGACACAAACGTGATGGTCGCGCCAAACTCGCCCAGCGAGCGGGCGAAGGCCAGTACCGTCCCGACAATAATGCCGGGTAACGTCAGGGGAAGCGTGATGGTGAAAAAGACGCGCCAGCGCCCGGCACCGAGCGTACGGGCCGCCTGTTCGAGCTTTATGTCCACGCCTTCCAGCGCGAGGCGGATCGCCCTCACCATCAGCGGGAATGACATCACCGCCGCCGCCAGTACCGCACCGCGCCAGCTAAACGCAAACGTCAGCCCAAACCAGTCGTAAAGTTTTTCGCCAATAAAACCGCGTCGCCCCATGGAAATTAACAGCAGATAACCGACCACCACGGGCGGCAACACGAGCGGAAGATGAAGCACGCTGTCGAGCAGCACTTTGCCGGGAAACCGACAGCGAACCAGTAGCCAGGCAAAGAAGATCCCAAAGGGCAAGCTCAGCGCAACCGCCAGGGAAGAGACTTTAAGGCTCAGCAGAACAGCCTGCCATTCAGGATCGGTCAATATCATCAGTGAGTCGTAAATCCATAGCGTTTAAAGATTGCGGACGCCTCCGGCCCTTTCAGGTAATCGCGGAAGGCCGTCACGGCCGCATTTTTATGTCCATCAACAATCGCAACAGGATATTCCACTTTCTTGTGGGAGTCTTCCGGGAACGTTGCGACTACTTTTACCCCTTTACTGGCAACGGCATCAGAGCCATACACAATGCCCAGCGGAGCTTCATTGCGCTCTACCAGCGCCAGCGCGCCGCGCACATCTTCCGCCGGGGCCAGCTTCGGTGACAATGTCTCCCATGCACCCAGCTTTTGCAGCGCTTCTTTGGCATAAATCCCGGCCGGAACGTGCTCCGGGTCGCCCACAGCCAGACGGCCACCGTTCAGCAGTCTCGTCCAGTTGGTCTGTTTGTTGATGGTGAAGTCCGCCTGCACGCTGGCTTTTGGCGCCACGACAACCAGGCTATTGCCCAGCAGCGTTTCGCGGGTTGTCGCATCAATCGCTTTTTTCTCCGCCGCGTAATCCATCCACTTCTGGTCAGCCGAGATGAACAGATCCGCCGGCGCGCCCGCTTCTATCTGGCGCGCCAGCGTAGAGGAAGAGGCAAACGAGGAGACCACCTCGACGTTTTTCTCTTTTTTATACGCCGCCGCGATGTCCTGCAGCGCGTTGGTCAGCGACGCCGCCGCAAAGACCGTAATTTTACCTTCGTCCGCCAGCGCGTGTCCGGTAAGTGAAAGCGTCAGCGTTGCCCCTGCGAAAAGGCGTACCCATGAACGTGCCATCTGTAACTCCTTTGAGTAGCGTTATATACATATTAATATAACGGTAACGTCAGGGAGATCCCAGCGTTTAATCGTACCGCTGAAGGGGTAAACCGGGGTGATGCGTTAAATAATATCGGCGTAGACGGGAAAATCTTGAGAGCAAAACGCCCGGACTCGCCGGGCGTTTTGTAGGGAATCAATGCTGCTTTTTAGCCTGGTCTTTGTGACCAATGTTCGAAAAGACGTTGAACACTTCACCCAGGCCGTAGATGGCACCGAGGATGATGGCCATCACTACTGGTACCATGATCACGGCGAATACCAGACTTTTCAACAACTCTAACATGGTTTTCTCCAGATATTGTGAATAGCTCATTCTACCTTTTCAAGTGAGAAAAACATCCCCTTTTGTGCGGTACTCTTTGCGCCCTGCACCATTTAGGCCACAATACTCTTTTTGCCAGGACACTGTTATGCAGGCCGAAATTCTTCTCACTCTACGACTTCAGCAAAAGCTTTTCGCCGATCCGCGGCGTATCGCCCTGCTTAAACAAATAGAACAAACGGGCTCGATTAGCCAGGGGGCGAAAAACGCGGGCATCAGCTACAAAAGTGCCTGGGACGCCATCAACGAAATGAACACCCTGAGCGAACAACAGCTGGTGGACAGAGCCACAGGCGGCAAAGGCGGCGGCGGTGCGATCGTGACGCGCTATGGCCAGCGCCTTATTCAGCTTTACGATCTGCTGGCCCAGATCCAGCAAAAGGCGTTCGATGTGTTGAGCGACGACGATAACGTTCCGCTGGACAGTCTGCTGGCCGCCATTTCCCGCTTCTCGTTACAAACCAGCGCCCGCAACCAGTGGTTTGGTAAGGTGACGGCGCGCGACAATCTCCAGATACAGCAGCATATTGAGATCCTGCTTGCCGATGGCACCACTCGTCTGAAGGCCGCAATAACGGCGCAGAGCGCGGAACGTCTTGAGCTGGATGAAGGTAAAGAGGTGCTGGTTCTGCTGAAAGCGCCGTGGGTCAATATTACGCGCGATCCCGACGCCGCAAAGGCGGCCGATAACCAGCTCCAGGGCGCAATTAGCCATATCGAACGCGGCCAGGCGCAGTGCGAAGTGCTAATGACCCTGGCAGATGGGCAGCCGCTTTGCGCGACCATACCGCTTAGCGAAGCGGAAGGTTTAGAAGACGGTTCTGTCGTTACCGCCTGGTTCAACGCAGACCGGGTGATTATCGCCACATTGTGCTGAGCGCATTGACAATCGCGCCGACAGTGCGTATCCCTGATATCTGGTGCTGCAAAAACAGGGATAAATCATGTCATCATTGCATATTTCGCAAGGCACGTTTCGTCTTAGCGATACCCGAACGCTGACGATTGCTGATTTGACGATACGCGCGGGTGAAAGCTGGGCGTTTGTCGGCACTAACGGCAGCGGTAAATCCGCGCTGGCCCGCGCGCTGGCCGGCGAACTCCCCCTCCTCAAGGGCGAATACCAGGGCGACTTTACGCGCCTGACGCGCCTGTCGTTTGAACAACTGCAAAAGCTGGTAAGCGAGGAGTGGCAGCGCAATAACACTGATTTACTCAGCCCAGGCGAAGAAGATACCGGCCGTACGACGGCGGAAATTATTCAGGATGAGGTGAAAGATCCCGCCCGCTGTCAGCGCCTGGCAGAACGGTTCGGCATCACCGCCCTGCTCAACCGGCGCTTCAAATACCTTTCTACCGGCGAGACGCGAAAAACGCTGCTTTGCCAGGCGCTGATGAGCGAGCCCGAGCTGCTTATACTCGACGAACCGTTTGACGGCCTTGACGTGCAGTCCCGTGCGCAGCTGGCGTCCCTGCTGGAGTCGCTTAATCAGCAGGGATATACCCTGGTTTTGGTGCTTAACCGCTTCGATGAAATTCCGGACTTTATTCAGCACGCGGGCGTACTGGCCGACTGTAACCTGACCGAGACCGGCGAAAAAACCGCGCTGCTCAAGCAGGCGCTCATTGCCCAGCTCGCGCACAGCGAACAGCTCGACGGAATTACCCTTCCGGAACCTGACTCCCCTTCGGCCCGCCATGCGCTCGATCCCCACCAGCCGCGCATCGTGCTGCGAGAGGGGATTGTCTCTTATGACGATCGCCCGATCCTCAACCGTCTTAGCTGGACGGTCAATCCCGGCGAACACTGGCAGATTGTCGGCCCTAACGGCGCGGGGAAATCCACGCTGCTGAGCCTGATCACCGGCGATCACCCGCAGGGCTATAGCAACGATCTGACGCTGTTTGGTCGGCGTCGCGGCAGCGGCGAAACCATCTGGGATATAAAAAAACATATCGGCTACGTCAGCAGCAGCCTGCATCTGGACTATCGGGTCAGTACCACGGTACGCAACGTGATCCTTTCCGGATATTTTGACTCGATCGGCATTTATCAGGCGGTGTCGGACAAACAGCACAAGCTGGCCCAGCAGTGGCTGGATATCCTGGGCATGGACAACCGGGTCGCTGACGCGCCGTTTCATAGTCTGTCGTGGGGGCAGCAGCGACTGGCCCTGATCGTTCGCGCGCTGGTGAAACACCCTACGCTTCTGATCCTCGACGAACCGCTGCAGGGACTCGACCCGCTGAACCGCCAGCTTATCCGCCGCTTTGTGGATGTCCTGATTAGCGAAGGTGATACGCAGCTGCTGTTCGTTTCACATCACGCCGAAGATGCCCCCTCCTGCATCACCCATCGCCTGGAGTTTGTGCCGGACGGTGAGGGTTATCGCTACCTTCTCAGCAACGTCGATTAACCGTGGAGGGCTCTGCCCTCCTCTTTTTCAGATAACTTGCATCAATACATCGCTATCTCTTTGATCTAGAATGCTCGGATTCATTGTAAAAGCGAGTGTGAAAACGAGTGTAAACGATTCCACTATTTTATCCCATGTCACACTTTTCGCGTCTCTGTTATGCTATGGTTATTACATACCATAAGCCCAATGGAGCGAAATATGCGAGTTCTGGTAACAGGTGGTAGCGGTTACATAGGTAGTCATACCTGCGTGCAACTGCTGCAAAACGGTCACGACGTCATCATCCTCGACAACCTGTGCAACAGTAAGCGCAGCGTGCTGCCGGTGATTGAATGCCTTGGCGGTAAACAACCGACTTTCGTGGAAGGCGACATCCGCAACGAAGCGCTGATGACCGAGATCCTTCACGACCACGCCATCGAAGCGGTGATCCACTTCGCGGGTCTGAAAGCGGTCGGTGAATCCGTTGCGAAGCCGCTCGAGTATTACGACAACAACGTCAACGGTACCCTGCGTCTCATCTCCGCTATGCGCGCGGCCAACGTCAAAAACTTCATTTTTAGCTCCTCCGCCACCGTCTACGGCGATCAGCCCAAAATCCCTTACGTTGAAAGCTTCCCGACCGGTACCCCGCAAAGCCCGTACGGCAAAAGCAAGCTGATGGTGGAGCAGATCCTGACCGACCTGCAAAAAGCGCAGCCGGAGTGGAGCATCGCGCTGCTGCGCTACTTCAACCCGGTCGGCGCGCATCCGTCCGGCGACATGGGTGAAGATCCGCAGGGCATCCCGAACAACCTGATGCCGTATATCGCCCAGGTTGCCGTGGGTCGCCGCGACTCGCTGGCGATTTTTGGCAATGACTATCCGACCGAAGACGGCACCGGCGTGCGCGACTACATCCACGTGATGGATTTGGCCGACGGTCACGTTGCGGCTATGCAGCAGCTGGCCAACAAACCGGGCGTGCATATTTACAACCTCGGCGCCGGGGTCGGCAGCAGCGTGCTGGACGTGGTTAACGCCTTCAGCAAAGCCTGCGGTAAGCCGGTTAACTACCACTTCGCTCCGCGTCGTGATGGCGACCTGCCTGCTTACTGGGCCGATGCCACCAAAGCCGACAAAGAGCTCAACTGGCGTGTGACGCGCACGCTTGATGAAATGGCACAGGATACCTGGCACTGGCAGTCACGCCACCCGCAAGGCTATCCGGACTAAGGATCCGTCATGACGCAATTTAATCCCGTCGATCATCCGCATCGTCGTTTTAACCCGTTAAGCGGGCAATGGATTTTGGTCTCCCCGCATCGCGCCAAGCGCCCCTGGCAGGGGGCTCAGGAGACGCCTGCAAAACAGACGCTGCCACAGCATGACCCGGACTGCTTCCTCTGTCCGGGCAACACGCGCGTCACCGGGGACAAAAACCCTGACTACAAAGGCACCTTCGTGTTCACCAACGATTTTGCCGCCTTGATGACCGACACGCCGAACGCGCCGGAAAGCCACGATCCGCTGATGCGCTGCGAAAGCGCGCGCGGAACCAGTCGCGTGATCTGCTTCTCGCCGGATCACAGCAAAACGCTGCCCGAGCTGAGCGTGGAAGCGCTGAAAGAGGTCGTCAGCACCTGGCAGGCGCAAACCGCAGAGCTGGGGCAGAGCTATCCGTGGGTGCAGGTGTTCGAAAACAAAGGCGCGGCCATGGGCTGCTCAAACCCGCACCCGCACGGCCAGATCTGGGCGAACAGCTTCCTGCCTAACGAAGCCGAGCGTGAAGACCATCTGCAGAAAGCGTATTTCGCGGAAAACGGTTCGCCGATGCTGGTGGACTATACCCGGCGTGAGCTGGCCGACGGCAGCCGCACCGTGGTGGAAACCGAACACTGGCTGGCCGTCGTCCCTTACTGGGCCGCCTGGCCGTTTGAAACGCTGCTGCTGCCGAAAGCACACGTGCAGCGCATCACCGATCTCAGCGACGCGCAGCGCGACGACCTTGCCCTGGCGCTGAAAAAGCTCACCAGCCGTTACGACAACCTGTTCCAGTGCTCCTTCCCGTACTCCATGGGCTGGCACGGCGCCCCGTTTAACGGCGAAGAGAATCAACACTGGCAGCTGCACGCCCATTTCTATCCGCCGCTGCTGCGCTCTGCGACGGTGCGTAAATTTATGGTGGGCTATGAAATGCTGGCGGAAACCCAGCGTGACCTGACGGCGGAACAGGCGGCAGAACGTCTGCGTGCCGTTAGCGACGTCCACTATCGCGAATCAGGAGTCTAAAAAAAATGAGTCTGAAAGATAAAACCCAATCCCTGTTTGCTGAGAAATTTGGCTACCCTGCCACCCACGTTATCCAGGCGCCAGGCCGCGTTAACCTGATCGGTGAACACACCGACTATAACGACGGTTTCGTGCTGCCGTGCGCCATCGATTACCAGACCGTTATCAGCTGCGCGAAGCGCGACGACCGTAAAGTTCGCGTGATTGCGGCGGATTACGGTAATGAGACGGACGAGTTTTCTCTCGATGCCCCGATTGTGACGCACGACAGCCAGCAGTGGTCTAACTACGTGCGCGGCGTGGTGAAACACCTTCAGAAGCGCAACAAGAACTTTGGCGGCGCCGATTTAGTTATCAGCGGCAACGTGCCGCAGGGTGCGGGCTTAAGCTCCTCTGCGTCTCTGGAAGTCGCCGTGGGCACCGTGTTCCAGCAGCTTTATCATCTGCCGCTGGACGGCGCGCAAATCGCCCTGAATGGTCAGGAAGCAGAAAACCAGTTCGTGGGCTGTAACTGCGGCATTATGGACCAGCTGATCTCCGCGCTGGGCAAAAAAGAGCATGCCCTGTTAATTGATTGCCGCTCGCTGGGTACCAAAGCCGTTCCCCTGCCAAAAGGCGCGGCTGTCGTCATCATTAACAGCAACTTTAAGCGCACGCTGGTGGGCAGCGAATACAACACCCGCCGCCAGCAATGCGAAACCGGCGCCCGCTTCTTCCAGCAGCCTGCCCTGCGCGACGTGACGCTCAATGAATTTAACAAAGTGGCACACGAGCTGGATCCGGTCGTCGCCAAACGCGTTCGTCACGTGCTGACGGAAAATGCCCGTACCGTTGAAGCCGCGTCCGCGCTGGCGAAAGGCGATCTGAAACGCATGGGTGAGCTGATGGCGGAATCTCACGCCTCCATGCGCGATGATTTTGAAATCACCGTGCCGCAGATCGACACCCTGGTGGACATCGTTAAAGCCACCATCGGCGACAAAGGCGGCGTGCGCATGACGGGCGGCGGTTTTGGCGGCTGCATCGTTGCGCTGGTGCCAGAAGAGCTGGTCCCTGCCGTACAGGATGCCGTGGCGAAGCAGTACGAAGCAAAAACGGGCATCAAAGAAACCTTCTATGTTTGCAAAGCATCACAAGGAGCCGGACAGTGCTAAACGAAACACCTACCCTTGCACCGGATGGTCTGCCGTATCGCCTGTTAACCCTGCGCAATCGCGCGGGGATGGTCGTTACGGTGATGGACTGGGGGGCAACCCTTCTTTCTGCCCGCGTACCGATGCCGGACGGCAGCGTGCGTGAGACTCTGCTCGGCTGCGCCTCGCCTGAGCAGTACGTCAATCAGTCCGCCTATCTTGGCGCGTCCGTTGGGCGCTATGCTAACCGCATCGCGAAAAGCCGTTTTGAACTCGACGGCGTGCAGTACACCCTGCTTCCAAGCCAGGGTGAGAACCAGCTGCACGGCGGACCGGACGGGTTTGATAAACGCCGCTGGAAGATTGTTCGTCAAAACGATAGCGAAGTTCTGTTCTCGCTGGATTCGCCTGATGGCGACCAGGGCTTTCCGGGGAACCTTGTCGCATCCGCGCGCTTTACGCTGACCGACGACAACCGTATCGCCATCGAATACCGTGCGACGGTCGACAGGCCGTGTCCGGTCAATCTGACCAATCACGCGTATTTCAACCTGGACGGTAGCCAGTGCGACGTGCGTAACCATAAGCTGCAGATCCTGGCGGATGCGTATCTGCCGGTTGACGAGATGGGCATTCCGTATCAGGGCCTCAAAGACGTGAGCGGCACCAGCTTTGACTTCCGCAGCGCGAAGTCCATCGCCCAGGATTTCATGAGCGATGACGATCAGCGCAAGGTGAAAGGCTACGATCACGCTTTCCTGCTGCAGGCCAAAGGCGATGTGAAACAGCCTGCCGCGCAGGTCTGGTCTGCGGATGAGAAACTGCAGATGACGGTTTATACCACCGCCCCCGCCCTGCAGTTTTACTCAGGCAACTACCTCGGCGGCACCACGGCGCGCGAACACGATGAGTACAGCGACTGGCAAGGCCTGGCGTTGGAGAGCGAGTTCCTGCCGGACAGCCCGAACCATCCTGAATGGCCACAGCCGGACTGCGTGCTGCGCCCGGGTGAAGAGTACGTGAGCGTGACGGAATATCATTTTATTCCACATTAATATCCAGCCCTCCCTCCGGAGGGCTTTTTTCTACGCGCCTTGCTGAAAATAGCGCCGATCGCAGACAAAATCATAACCCTGGATTCACAAGCATCTTACACTCAGAGACTATTTTCGCTATGGTTAGGGGTAAGCGTTGCTGGTGGCACGGCCACGGCAATATAATGAGAATTGTTATCATTCTAAAAATGCTTGAGGAGTAAGAGATGGCTATAACTAAGCTGGTCCTGGTGCGTCACGGCGAAAGCCAGTGGAACAACGAAAACCGCTTTACCGGTTGGTACGACGTTGATCTGTCTGAGAAAGGCGTAAGCGAAGCAAAAGCAGCAGGTAAACTGCTGAAGGAAGAAGGCTTCAGCTTTGATTTTGCTTACACCTCTGTGCTGAAACGTGCCATCCACACCCTGTGGAACGTGCTGGACGAACTGGATCAGGCCTGGCTGCCGGTTGAGAAGTCCTGGAAACTGAACGAACGTCACTACGGTGCGCTGCAGGGCCTGAACAAAGCGGAAACCGCTGAGAAATATGGCGACGAGCAGGTTAAACAGTGGCGTCGCGGCTTCGCAATCACCCCACCAGAGCTGACCAAAGATGACGAGCGCTACCCGGGCCACGATCCGCGTTACGCGAAGCTGACCGACGCTGAGCTGCCAACCACCGAAAGCCTGGCGCTGACCATCGACCGCGTTGTGCCTTACTGGAACGAAACCATTCTGCCACGCCTGAAAAGCGGCGAGCGCGTGATCATCGCGGCTCACGGTAACTCCCTGCGTGCGCTGGTGAAATACCTGGACAACATGGGTGAAGACGAAATCCTCGAACTGAACATCCCAACCGGCGTACCGCTGGTGTATGAGTTCGACGAAAACTTCAAGCCAATCAAACACTACTATCTGGGTAACGCAGAAGAGATCGCGGCGAAAGCAGCGGCTGTCGCGAACCAGGGTAAAGCGAAGTAATTTTCGCCAGATATAAAAAAAGCGCGGAGCCTTCCGCGCTTTTTATTTGTGACTGAGAATTCAGCCGCGACGCGCTTTTACCGCATTCGCCAGCTGACGCAGGATAGCATCGGTATCGTCCCAGCCAATGCAGGCATCGGTGACGCTTTTGCCATACACCAGCGGCTCGCTGCCTTCCAGGTTCTGGTTACCTTCAACCAGATGGCTTTCGATCATCACCCCAATCACCGCCTTCTCACCGCCGGCAATCTGCTGGCAGACGTCTGCACCCACTTCCATCTGCTTTTTAAACTGCTTGCTGGAGTTGGCATGGCTGAAATCGATCATCACCTGCGGTGGCAGCCCGGCTTTTTCCAGCCCGACCTTCACTTCTGCCACGTGTTTCGCGCTGTAGTTCGGCTCTTTGCCGCCGCGCAGAATGATATGGCAGTCACCGTTCCCGCTGGTGTTAACGATGGCGGAATGGCCCCATTTGGTTACGGACAGGAAGCAGTGCGGCGCACCCGCTGCGTTGATGGCGTCGATAGCCACCTTAATGGTGCCGTCAGTGCCGTTTTTGAAACCCACCGGGCAAGAGAGACCGGACGCCAGCTCGCGGTGAACCTGAGATTCAGTCGTGCGCGCACCAATTGCGCCCCAGCTCATCAGGTCTGCCAGGTATTGTGGCGTAATCATGTCCAGGAATTCACCGGCAGCAGGCAGGCCGCTGTCGTTGATCTCCAGCAGCAGCTTGCGCGCAATGCGCAGACCGTCGTTGATCTGGAAGCTGTTATCCATATGCGGATCGTTAATCAGCCCTTTCCAGCCCACGGTGGTGCGCGGTTTTTCAAAATAAACGCGCATGACGATTTCAAGCTCGTCCTTCAGCTCTTCACGCAGAGTGAGCAGACGGGCTGCGTACTCTTTCGCAGCTGCAGGATCGTGAATGGAGCACGGGCCAATCACCACCAGAAGACGATCGTCATTACCTTTCAGGATCTTATGGATCGCTTTACGAGCATGAGAAACCGTGTTTGCGGCATTTTCAGTGGCGGGGAATTTCTCAAGGAGCGCTACAGGAGGTAATAACTCATTGATCTCTTTAATGCGTAAATCGTCGTTCTGATAATTCATCTTCGTTCCAGCTCTGCCATATCTTTAGTAATGAAAGCAATCCTTTCAATCTATCTTGTCGACCAGGAAGTGTAAACACGGTTTTACACTTCACGCAGATAATTCCTGGAATTCGCCTAAAAATCGCCACAAAATAGCGAAAAACGAGATCTAACCTAAGCTTTTTAACTGTAACAACCAATTTTAAACGCTTAAACGCGATTCCCTACTGACGTAAGTCCGTGAGGAGGAATCTTTCGCCTCTGAAACAGATGCACTGTTGGAGAAAGTTATCCAGCGTAACGACAAGAACAGGAGCACCATGATGAAAATGACTAAACTGGCAACCCTCTTCCTGACCGCCACACTCACTCTGGCAAGCGGCAGCGTCCTGGCCGCGGAAACGGGCACATCCGATAGCAACGGGGATGCCAATGCCGCTGCGGCAGCAGGCCAGCCCGCCCCTGATGCGAAACAGAACATCGCCCCGAATAATGTCGACAACAGCCAGATCAATACCGGTAACACCAACACCGGCGGCACTATGCTGCATCCCAACAGCAGCGGTTCCGGCACAATGAATCATGACAATATGAGTTCGGATGAGGTTCATAAGAACTCGATGTGTAAGGACGGCAAATGCCCCGATCCTAATGATAAAGTAGGGAACGACGCGAATACCAAAACCGATGGCACAACCCAGTAAGGGGTGGTAACCGGTAAGAAAAAGGAGAGCTCAGGCTCTCCTTTCTTTTTGGAGTAACCTATTAAAAACGCTACACTAAAAACAATAACACATCAGGAAAGCAGATATGGCGCACTCCCATTCCCACTCACACTCTCCCGGCAACGACAACGCTAAACGACTGATGCTGGCCTTTGGCGTTACGGCAACGTTTATGGTTATCGAGGTCATTGGCGGCCTGATTTCCGGCTCTCTGGCGCTACTGGCTGATGCCGGGCATATGCTGACCGATGCCGCAGCGCTGCTCTTCGCCCTCCTGGCGGTACAGTTTGCGCGTCGTCCTCCCAATGCGCGCCATACCTTCGGCTGGCTGAGGCTGACAACCCTTGCCGCGTTTGTGAACGCTATTGCGCTGGTGGTCATCACCGTTCTTATCGTCTGGGAGGCCGTACAGCGCTTCAGACACCCGCAGCCAATCGCCGGGACAACAATGATGGTGATTGCCGTGGCGGGGCTGCTGGCAAATATCCTGGCCTTCTGGATTCTGCACCGCGGCAGCGGAGAAAAGAACCTCAACGTGCGCGCTGCGGCTCTGCATGTCCTGGGTGATTTGCTCGGCTCAGTCGGGGCGATCGTCGCCGCGCTGGTGATCCTCTATACCGGCTGGACGCCTGTCGATCCGATTCTGTCCGTGCTGGTGTCATGTCTGGTCTTGCGCAGCGCCTGGCGACTGCTGAAGGAGAGCGTGAATGAACTGCTTGAAGGGGCACCGACATCTATGGATATTGAAGAGCTGAAGCGCAACCTGCGCCGTTCAGTCCCGGAAGTACGCAACGTTCATCACGTGCACGTCTGGCTGGTGGGGGAAAAACCGGTCATGACGCTGCACGTCCAGGTGATCCCGCCTCACGACCACGATGCGCTGCTTGAACGCATCCAGCATTTTCTCGAACATCACTACGAAATTGGCCACGCCACCATCCAGATGGAGTATCAGCCCTGTAACGGGCCGGACTGCCACCTTAACGAGGCGCAGTCCGGACATTCACATCAGCATCATCACTAGCTGGAAAGCGCGTGAGAACCTCGCTCACGCGCGCTCTTAATCCACATCCGGCTGCCGTTCAGCGCGATGAAGGTCAGCAGCAGATATTCCAGCGACATCGCATAGACGCCCTGCAGGGCGAAGATCGCCACGCTGATCACGTTGATGATGACCCACAGCAGCCAGTTCTCAACGTATTTTCGCGTCATCAGGATCATCGCCGCAATCGACAGCACCATCATGCAGGAATCCCAGAACGGGAAGGCATCCGGCTGGAGCTCGGGCATCGTCACGTTCAGGCCGAAACCGGACATGACCGACACGGCAACGCGGGTCAGGAACGCAAACACCGGGTTGATGTAGACGGTCATTAAACCAATGGCGACCAGACAGGCGACAAACCAGGCGATGGCTTTCGGCAAGGGCAGCCAGCGGATCTGCAGCTCTGCCTCCTGCTGGCTGTTCTGACGCGACCACGCGTACCAGCCGTAAATATTGGCCGCAAAGAAGAACAGCTGCAAAAGCAGGCTGGCGTACAGCTGGATCTGGAAGAAGATAATTGCAAACAGCGTAACGTTAATCAGCCCGAACGCGTAGTTGCTGATTTTCTCCAGGCTTGCCAGCCAGATACAGAGTAATCCCGCCAGCGTGCCAACGGCCTCAATCCATGACAGGTCATAGCCACCTGCACCAATCGGTATATGAAACAGAATGTTCTGCGTGCTAAAAAAATCCATCTTTTCCCCGGGACGTTTTGAATTAAGTACGTAGTGTAGCCGCAAAATCCAGCATGCGGTTAAGCGGAATTAACGCACCTTCACGCAGGGCGGCATCCACATGGATTTCATGTGCTGCACCGCCCGTCTCGAGCCCTTCGGCAATGGCCTTCAGGCCGTTCATCGCCATCCACGGGCAGTGCGCACAGCTGCGACACGTTGCGCCCTCGCCCGCCGTTGGCGCTTCAAGGAGCTCTTTCTCCGGCACGGCCTGCTGCATCTTGTAGAAGATACCGCGATCGGTCGCCACGATGAGCTGCTTGTGAGGCAACGTCCTGGCCGCGTTGATAAGCTGGCTGGTGGAACCCACGGCGTCCGCCATGTCGACAATAGACTGGGGTGATTCAGGGTGAACAAGAATCGCGGCGTCAGGATAAAGTGCCTTCATGCGCGCCAGCGCCTGGGTTTTGAATTCGTCGTGCACAATGCAGGCACCCTGCCAGCAGAGAACGTTAGCCCCCGTCTGCTTCTGGACATAATTGCCGAGATGGCGATCGGGCGCCCAGATAATTTTCTCGCCCAGGCTATCCAGATGTTCAATCAGTTCAACGGCGATACTCGATGTGACCACCCAGTCTGCACGCGCTTTTACGGCCGCAGAGGTGTTAGCGTAGACCACCACGGTCCGGTCAGGATGGGCATCACAGAAGGCCGTGAATTCGTCAATCGGGCAGCCGAGATCCAGTGAACACTCCGCGTTAAGCGTGGGCATCAGAATGGTTTTTTCCGGGCTCAGGATCTTTGCCGTTTCGCCCATAAAACGCACGCCGGCAACCAGCAGCGTGGAAGCGGGATGTCGTGCACCGAAGCGCGCCATCTCCAGTGAGTCAGAAATGCAGCCCCCGGTCTCTTCAGCCAGCTGCTGTATTTCCGGGTCGGTGTAGTAATGGGCCACCATCACCGCATCTCGTTCTTTAAGAAGACGTTTGATCTTCTCACGGTAGAATTGCTTTTCGTCCTGGCTTAGCGGGACAGGCTTTGGCGGAAACGGATAGATTGCGGCTTCAGGATCAAACATCACACTCATTATGGCTTCTCGTTTTACGGGCTTAACAATATTGCCTTTCTTTTGCATGACATAGCAAAACGCATGGCAATTGTGTTTTGTATACTAAACAAGATAGCGAATATGAGAGGAAAAGTCACAGGAAATAGGTGCGGATAGCATTTGTCGGCCGGCGGCTTCGCCTTGCCCGACCTGCACAGACGGCAGATAGCAAAAAGGCGCCTTTAGGGCGCCTTTCTACACTGGTGGGTCGTGCAGGATTCGAACCTGCGACCAATTGATTAAAAGTCAA
>NZ_JUMS01000001.1:0-81712 GCF_001059415.1 Enterobacter sp. 940_PEND | reverse complement strand
CAGGAAACGGCAGAACGCCTGCTGAAGACAGGACTAGTCAGCTACGAAAGTGACGTGTCCCGCCTGGTTAAAGTCGATCTGACTCAGGGGCAATTCGATGCTCTGGTGTCTTTCACTTACAACCTCGGTGCCCGGTCTTTGTCAACATCTACGCTCCTGCGAAAACTCAACGCCAGTGATTACGCTGGCGCAGCTGATGAGTTCCTGCGCTGGAATAAAGCTGGTGGTAAAGTCCTGAATGGCCTGGCCCGTCGGCGTGAGGCGGAGCGCGCTCTGTTCCTGTCATGATTAACGCGCTGGTTAAGCGTTACTGGATGCAATTGCTGGTAGTGGTCCTAATTGGCGTGTTGACGTTCTTCGTCAACCGATACCGAGACAATGCTATCACCTACAAAGACCAGCGCGATAAAGCCACCAAAGCTCTCAACCTGGCTAACTCCACTATTAAAGATATGCAGGTGCGCCAGCGAGATGTCGCTGCGCTGGATGCCAAATACACCGGAGAACTGGCTGATGCCAAAGCTACTATCGATCAGCTTGAGCGCGATGTTGCTTCTGGCAAGCGTCGGCTGCAGCTCAACGCAAACTGTCCCGCGAACGGAACGACCAGCACCGGCGGCCTGGGCGATGCTACCGGCCCCCGACTTACTGACTCCGCTGAACGGGATTATTTCAACCTCAGAGAGCAAATCGTCACAGTGACGAAGCAGGTCGACTATCTGCAGGACTACATCCGCACGCAGTGCCTGAAATGGTAAATACATCAATGCCTTAAGGATGTGCTAAAGAAAACCGCTTTTCTTCAGTTTTTTAGCCAATAAGTAATTAGTGATTGCTGCAAGAGAAATCCCAACAATCCACGGCACAGCTGAATCAAGCATTAGCGAGTTGTTCACGTTAATGCTGGCGGTGATGCAGGCAAAGGTATTTGTTAAAACAAACCACGCAAAAAGAATCTGCTTCATTTGGTTATCTCCATGTGTTTCATCCCAGCAATATCCACCTACAAGCCAGCAAAAGCAAGTTGGCGCATAACGAAGCGTGGCAGGCTAACTGCCGGAAGGTGAGCCCATGAGTTGGTGAGCATCTTCAAATAACAATGCAGCAGGCGTTCACTTCGCTCCAACCATAATGTTACATTAGGTTAATGCAAACCTGCTGGAGCTAACCATGGAAAGAGGTGTTGTTTTTACTTCATGTGAACTTTTAAGCATTGAAGGTGGTCGTGGATTTCAAACAGGGAGAGCAATATCTCCTGAAGAGCTAAATTATCTTACGCTGTACTGGGATAAGTTAGTTTCTCCAACAAATAATTTCATTCATCTTGGATTAATTAACGAAGATGAATTAATAAAGTGTGGCGTACTAACTCGATTAAGATTTGTTGAGCACGGATTCATGGACGGTACGAGAATGACAAACTTTCATGCTCGTACACATATAGATGCTCTGAATTTACTGAAAAAAAACGAAGCCGATGTCGATTGGCGCATGCATTTTTTTAATAATGAAGTTGCCATTCACAAAGATAAAGCAGATCGAAAAGAAGTGCTGAGATTTGAATTGGCAGATCTGTTACCAGTGCCACCCAAAGACATACCTTTGCATGAGATCTTAGAGTTCAAAGAGAGAAGGAAGGATGAGCTTCTCTCGCTTCACGGCTATTTAGATGAGCTTTATTTCGAGGTTTTAAAGTCAGGAGATTTTGATTTACAGAGAGCAAAAGCAATATCGGGATTGAAAACTTCATTAGATGCATTAAACAGACTAAATAATGAAGGCTGGAGAAGTCCGATAAAGTTTAATCTTTCAACGTCATTCGAGTTTGACTTGAGTCAGGTAGTGAGTGCTGGTTCTGCTGTCTACGCTGCGATGAATTCCTCACAACCATTTGAGGTTTTTTGTGCTGGAGCAGCAATAACCGTTTTAAGTGGATTTATTAAAGTTAGACCACAACTTCAAAATGTTATAAAAGATGGTGATGCAAATTTGGCATACCTAACGAATGCAGCAAGAGAGGGCGTTATAAAAAATAACGATAATGCATCTATTTGAGAGGTTTACGAGGCATTTATATTGCATAAAAAAGCCACATAAAATACTTGTGGCTTTTTTATGCACCTTGCGATTATTTTTCGAGTCAATCCATGCAAACTTTTTTTTGCATCGCCAGCGGACCCTCACTGACAGAGAGCGATAGCAAGCAGGTTACCGAAACTAATTTTCCAGTTATATCAGTTAACTCTAGCTGGATGGCAGTTCCTAGATGTCAGCACATTTACGCAGCAGACTGCTGCTGGTGGGAAGAATACGGCGCAGGGATAACATCAAAGGCTGCCCGGTGGTGTGGTGATGAGTTCACGGCCCGGAGTTTTGGCATTAACTGGCTACCCTCTGTAATCCCCGGTTCGTTTAATTCTGGTCAGCGAGCCTTTTGTGCAAACAATGGGTAGTGATTCTCATTTGAAAAGGTACTCCTGGTGATTCTGAACACCGAGGGGGCGCGGACACGCGGAAAACGGCTAGTTTTTTGCATTTTATGGGTTTCATCATCATCCGTTTAACCTCTTGATATTTCAGTCCTGAGCATTTGCAGGATGTCGAAATGACTATTTTTTGTTCACCATCATGGATAACGAACTGAAAAATTTCCGGCTAAATATCACTCAGCTGGCAGCCATTACCGATCTGCACCGTCAGACGGTCGCGGGCAAGCTGGCAAATGTGCAACCCGCACCCGGCAGCAACCCGAAACTTAAGCTGTACGCAATCACCGATATTTTGCGTGAGCTGCTGACAAGCACCACACCATCTGAGCTGGTGGACGTCGACAAAATGCTTCCCCCCGATCGCAAAGCCTGGTTTCAGTCGGAGCGTGAGCGGCTCAAGTTTCAGCAGGAAACAGGGGAGCTGATCCCGGCATCCGAAGTCACCAGGGAGTTTTCCTCCATGGCGAAAGCAATGGTTCAGGTGCTGGAAACATTACCCGATATTCTTGAGCGCGATTGTGCCATGACCCCAGCAGCGGTTGTCAGGGTGCAGCAGGTTATTGACGATCTGCGCGATCAGATAGCCCTCAAAGTTGAGCAGGCCGACTCACCGGAACAGGAGGATACGCCAGAAGAGGAGTAAGTCATGCGACAGGCCACGGCAGCGGAAGTCAGGCGTAACGCTTCCGCCATTCTCAAAGCTCCGCGCCGCATGCCTATGGCTGAGGCGGTTCAGAAATTTATGCGCGTACCTATGGGGGCCGGTAACTCGGTACCGTGGGACCCTGCCGTCGCCCCGTATGTGATTGAGCCGATGAACTGCCTCGCGATGCGTGAATACGATGCGGTGGTATTTGTGGGTCCGGCACGAACGGGGAAAACGATCGGCCTGGTGGATGGCTGGGTTGTATACAACATTGTCTGTGACCCGTCCGATATGCTCGTCGTTCAAATGACCGAAGAGAAAGCCCGCGAGCACTCAAAAAAGCGACTGGCCCGAACCTTCCGTGTCAGTCCTGAGGTAGCAAAACGCCTGAGTCCGTTGCGAAACGACAACAACGTGCATGATCGTACTTTTCTGGCGGGCAACTATCTCAAAATAGGCTGGCCTTCAATCAACATCATGTCCTCGTCAGATTTTAAATGTGTGGCGCTCACGGATTATGACCGCTTTCCTGAGGACATCGACGGCGAGGGCGATGGCTTTACCCTGGCTTCCAAACGTACCACGACGTTTATGTCCGCCGGGATGACCCTGGTGGAGTGTTCTCCGGGTCGGGATATTCGCGACAGTAAATGGCGTCGCAAATCTCCCCATGAAGCGCCACCAACGACTGGTGCACTTTCTCTGTACAACCGTGGTGATCGCCGTCGGTGGTACTGGCCGTGCCCGCACTGTGGTGAGTATTTCCAGCCCGCGATGGAGGCGATGACCGGCTATCGCGATGAACCGGATCCGGTAAAAGCCAGTGAGTCGGCACATCTGCTTTGCCCGCACTGCAGCAGCGTTATCACCGCAGATAAAAAGCGCGACCTTAACGGGGTGGGCATCTGGTTGCGTGAAGGTCAGAGTATTGACCGTGACGGCAATATTACCGGTGAGCCACGCCGTTCGCGCATTGCATCGTTCTGGATGGAAGGACCCGCAGCCGCGTATCAGACCTGGGCGCAGCTGGTGTACAAGCTGCTGACAGCTGAGCAGGAGTATGAGGCCACCGGCAGCGAAGAAACCCTCAAGGCGGTAATCAATACCGACTGGGGGCTACCGTATCTGCCGCGATCGGCCAGCGAACAGCGACGCGCCGATGCGCTGATGCTGCGTGCGGAGGATTACGGTAAACGCCTGGTTCCGCCCAAAGTGCGTTTCCTGCTGGCGGCCGTTGACGTCCAGGGCGGTAAAAAACGCCGTTTCGTCGTGCAGATTATCGGCTATGGCGAAAACGGTGAGCGCTGGCTGGTGGACCGCTACAACATCCGCCAGTCGCTGCGCAGCAATGAGCATGGTGAGGCGGAGCCGATCCATCCCGGCGCGTATCCGGAGGACTGGCAGCTGCTGGTTTCTGATGTGCTGGAAAAAACGTATGCACTTCAGTCCGACCCGACGCGCCGTATGCCGGTGCTGGCCATGGCCGTCGACAGCGGCGGTGAAGAGGGCGTAACCGACAACGCCTATAAATTCTGGAGACAGTGCCGCCGTGACGGCCTGGGTAAACGTGTTTACCTGGTCAAGGGTGACAGCACAAAGCGCCAGAAAATCATCACCAAAACCCACCCGAACAATCCCGAACGCAGCGACCGTCGTGCTGATGCGCGTGGCGAGGTGCCGGTATATCTGTTGCAGACCGACCTGCTTAAGGACCAGCTCAGCAACAACCTCGATCGCGAAACGCCAGGTGCGGGCTATATCCACTTCCCCGACTGGCTGGGGGAGTGGTTCTACGAGGAACTGACCTACGAAGAGCGCGGTGTGGACGGCAAATGGCGCAAGCCCGGCAAGGGCGCCAACGAAGCCTTTGACCTGTTCTGCTATGCCCACGCCGTGGCGGTCCTGCGCGGTTACGAAAAAATCCGGGACTGGGAAAAACCGCCGGCATGGGCGGAGCTGCAGGATCTGAACCCAAATATTTTTGAAGGGGAACGCCCCCGGGAGATAACCGTGAAAAAAACAAAACCCGTTCAAACGCCTGTTAAGGCTGAGCCTGAAAAGGACACAGCTCTCTCCGGCAGCTGGCTCGGGTCTTCCGGTAAGGGAGGGTGGTTGCTGTGACGAAAGACGATATCTGGAAAACGCTGCTGATGGTGCGCCAGGCCTACCAGGATTCACTGGACGGCAAGAGCATTTCGTTCACCGGTGTGAACGGTCGCGCCATTACCAACCACGACCCGAAAGCGCTGCGCGACGAGCTCGAATACTGGGAGCGTCGCTGGCGCGCAGTCAACAGCCGTGGTGGTTCGTACAAACTCGCTAACTTTCTGTAAGGCTTTCTATGGGCATTCTTGAAAAAACACTGGGTGCGCTGGCGCCGGGGTGGGCGGCGGCACGTGCGCGGGATCGCCTCCGGCTCAATGCTTATGAAGCGGCAAGCGCGTCCCGCCTGCACAAAGCAAAAAAGCAAAGCCAGTCAGCGGACACCTCTGTGTTTGCTGCAGGCCAGTCCCTGCGGGAGCAGGCCAGGTGGCTCGATGAAAACCACGATCTGGTCATCGGCCTGTTCGACAAAATGGAAGACCGGGTGATTGGTGCTCACGGCATCCATGTAGAACCGCAGCCCCTCGATCTGGAGGGCAATCTCCATTCCGATTTTGCCGGGCAGCTTTCGGCGCTCTGGGCGGAATGGTCTGTGCGTCCTGAGGTCACCGGCATGTTTACCCGCCCGGAGGCTGAACGTCTGCTGTTGCGTTCTGCGCTGCGCGACGGGGAAGTGTTCACGCAGCTGGTCAGGGGAACCGTACCCGGCCTGCAGCATGCCACGTCGGTACCGTTTTCTCTGGAAATGCTGGAGGCGGATTTTGTGCCGTTCAATCTCAACAGCACCGCTGGCCAGCAGGTTCGTCAGGGCATCATCGTGAACGAGTGGGGGCGTCCCGTTGGGTACCAGGTTTACAAATACCACCCGGCAAACATGACGCGGTTCAGCGCCGAACTTAAAACTGTCTCCGCTGACAATATGCTTCACCTGGCGCAGCGAAAGCGTCTGCATCAGCTGCGGGGTATCAGTCTGATCCACGGGGTGATCACCCGGCTTTCCGATATCAAAGATTATGAAGAGAGCGAGCGCGTGGCCGCTCGTATTGCCGCCGCGCTGGGCTTCTATATCAAGCGCGGCGATGCGCAGTCTCTTGGCGATGAGAGTGAGTTTTCAACGCCCGGTGGCCAGCGTCACTACGATATTGCGCCGGGTATGATTTACGACGAACTCCGCCCCGGCGAAGACCTGGGCATGGTGGAGTCAAACCGCCCGAACGTTCACCTCTATGAATTCCGGAACGGGCAGATGCGGGCCGTGGCCGCCGGTACGCGCGGCAGCTATTCCAGCATTGCCCGTGACTATAACGGCACCTACAGCTCCCAGCGTCAGGAGCTGGTGGAAAGCTTCGAAGGTTACAACGTCCTGCAGCAGTGGTTTGTCGGTCAGCACAGCCGCCCCGTTTACCGCGCATGGCTGTCGATGGCGTTACTGAGCGGTATCAAAGTCCCGTCGGATGTGGATCCGAATTCTCTCTATAACGCGCTTTATCTCGGGCCGGTGATGCCCTGGATTGATCCGGGTAAAGAGGCCAACGCGTGGAAAGCCATTGTGCGTGGCGGTGCCGGTACTGAAGCGGAATGGGCGCGGGCCAGGGGGAAAAATCCTCAGGAGGTTAAGCGCCAGCGACTGCGTGAAACTGAATTTAACCGTAAACACGGGCTGGTGTTTGATTCCGACGCCGCCAATGACAAAGGAGCGATGCCAGATGCAACGGCAAAACCAGACGATGCCCGGCGTGAGCCGGACGATGATGATTAACCCCCGCGCCAGCCTGGCGGGTGTCGATGCGGCAAACGGCCAGTGCTGGTATGAAATCCGCGCACTGGCCGCCGGACGCGTTGAAATCTTCCTCTATGACGTGATCGGCGGCTGGGGCATTACCGCCCAGCAGTTTGTCGCTGACTGTAAGGAGGCGGGGGTGTTTGACGCCAGCGCTGTCGATTTGCATATCCACAGTCCCGGCGGCGATGTGATGCAGGGCTTTGCGATCTACAACACCCTGTCCCGGCTGAAAGCGAAAGTGGATATCTGGGTGGACGGCGTGGCGGCCAGCATGGCCTCAATGATTGTCTGCCTGCCCGGCGCCACGGTGCACATGCCGGAAAACGCCTGGATTATGGTCCACAAACCGTGGGGAGGCATCGCCGGGGATTCGGACGACATGCGCGATTACGCCGCCTGGCTTGATCGTAACGAAGCCCTGATGCTCAGCGCTTATATGAATAAAACCGGTCTGGGGCAGGAGGAGCTGGAAGCGATGCTGAAAGCGGAGACCTGGCTTAACGGGGCCGAGGCGGTGGAGAAAGGTTTCGCCGACAAGCTTGAACCTGAACTGCAGGCCGCGGCCTGTGTGAATGAAAATAAACTGAAGGATTACCAGAACATGCCAGAACAGATTAAATCTCTTTTTGCGCCGCGCGCCGAAGCTCCGGTGAATCAGCCACAGCAACCTGCACCGGTACAGCAGCCCGCGCCGGTGCAGGCAAACCTTACCCCGCCCGCACCACAGCAGCCCGCGCCGCAGATGGCAAACATCGATGTTAACGCGCTGGCCCAGCAACTGCAGCAACAGATGCAGACGGCGAACGCGGAGCGCGTGAATTCCGTTTCCGCCGTGTTTGAGGCATTCCCGGCCTTTGCGACGTTGAAGGCGGAGTGCCTTGCCGACTTCACCTGCAACGCCGAAAAAGCCCGCGATAAACTGCTGCAGGCGCTGGCGGCGGGCACCACCCCGAGCGCCGGTCCGGGTGCCATTCATCTTTATGCCGGTAACGGCAATCTGGTCGGTGATTCCATTCGCGCTGCGGTAATGACCCGCGCGGGCTATGCGCAGGCCGAGAAGGATAACGCTTACAATGGTTACACCCTGCGCGAACTGGCGCGCGCCTCCCTGGTCGATCGCGGCATCGGTATCTCCGGCGCTGGCACGGCACAGGCGATGGTCGGACTGGCGTTCACCCACAGCAGCAGCGATTTTGGCAATATCCTGATGGATGTGGCGCACAAAGCGGCGCTGATGGGCTGGGATGAAGCCACCGAAACCTTTGAACAATGGACCCGTAAGGGCACGCTGACCGATTTCAAAACCGCACACCGTGTCGGTCTTGAATCACTGGCATCTCTTCGTAAGGTTCGTGCCGGGGCAGAATATAAATATATCACCATCAAGGATCGCGGTGAGCCGATTGCGCTGGCGACCTACGGCGAACTGTTCAGCATCGACCGACAGACCATCATCAACGATGACCTGGACATGCTGACCCGAATTCCGCAGGCGATGGGGCTTGCTGCGCGTGCCACCGTGGGCGATCTGGTCTGGGCTGTTTTAACCAGCAATCCAAAAATGTCGGACGGCAAGCCGCTGTTCCATGCCGATCACGGCAACCTGGTCTCAGCGGATCTCAGTATCGAAGGCCTGGATACGGCCCGTAAAGCGATGCTGCTGCAAAAATCCGGCGATCGTCGTCTGAACATTCGTCCGGCCTTTATGCTGACGCCAGTGGCGATTGAGTCACGGGCAAACCAGCTGATCAAATCTGCAAGCGTACCAGGTGCAGATGCCAACAGCGGTATTGTGAACCCGATCCAGAACTTTGTGACGGTAGCCTCTGAGGCTCGCCTGGATGACAGCAGCCCGACGGATTACTACCTGACTGCAGCACAGGGACGCGACACTATCGAAGTGGCATATCTGGACGGTATTGATACGCCATATCTGGAGCAGCAGCAGGGCTTCACCGTAGACGGTGCTGCATTCAAGGTCCGCATCGATGCAGGTGTGGCACCGCTTGACTGGCGCGGCATGGTTAAAGTCACCAAAAAATAACGACCGTCATCTGGCGGTTTTTTATTACGGAGCGGCGCGTGCTGCTCCTTTTTTGTCTGGAGAGAAAAATGGCGAAAAATTATCAGCAGGACGGCAATACCCATGATTTTCAGAATACCGGTGCGACCGATATTCTCTCAGGTGATGCCGTGCTTTCAGGAGCTCTGGTGGGTGTCGCTCACGATGACATCCCGGCAGGGTTGTGGGGTGTGCTGCATACGACGGGCGTTTTCGTTCTGCCAAAGGCGGCGGAAGCGGTCACTCTCGGCCAGAAGCTGTATCTGGCAGACGGAAAACTAACGGTTGAAGCTGGAGAAGCGGCGGCACCGAATCCTCTGGCCGGTACCGCCTGGGCAGCTGCAGCTGCAGATGTCGATACTGTTCCGGTGCGGCTGGGTTACTGATGAACCGCTTTCGTGCCCGACTGGCCCGTGCTGATGCCCGGATCTCCCGGGCATTTGCGGAAGCACTGCCGGCAGTCCTGTTTATCGGTACTGAGGTGCGTCCTGTCACCGTAATTTTCGAGACGCCCGATGCGCCGGTTGACGTTCCCGCCGGGGGACAAATTCAGGACCGCTCTCCGGCATTCAGCGCGCTGACAACAGATATCGCCGGGCTTGAGAAGCATCACGGCGTGGAGATCAACGGCACGGCTTATCGTGTGACGCACGTCGGTGCTGATGAGGAAGGGCGGACCCGCGTCACGCTGGCGTATGGCGCACCGGGTAAGGTGCAGCCTGACATCAATAAGTGGAGCTGATATGGCACGTGAGTCCAGACTGCGACGGGATTTGCCCGTCGATATCGATGTGGATGCCATCTGGCGGATAGCGGAGCATATCGGTGCCACCCATAAACAGTTTCGGGCGGCATACTCCCGCGCCCTGAAACGTACCGCCGCCACTTTACGTAAAAAAGCGATGGCAGACCTGAAAGACGGGCTGGCTCCCCGCAGCCTGGATCTGGTGCGCCGGCGTCTGCTTTCCTTTCGTCTCGATCGCGCTTCTCAGTCACAACTTGATAATTTTCGTCTCTGGTTCGGCCTGAATGCCATCAAGGTAAAGGATCTCAAAGGGCGAATTAACGGGCGGGTAAGACCTCATCATTCCCGGCGGGATAAGTCCACCGGGCGATTTATTAAGGCGCGACGTCAGGCGGAAAACGCCGGATTCACACCAAAAGGCAGTCTGCTTTCCCCAAGGACATTTGAAAACGGTGAGGTGGCACGCTCCCGTCGGGAAAACAGACGCACGGTGGTCATACGCGATCCTGACACCCGGCGGACCCGGGAGGCAGAAGTGGATATTTATGAGCCGATGCTCAACTACATCGAGGATAACGCCTTTGCGGAGGCGATGGAGATTTTTATGCATCACTTTGAAACCGATCTGCGCGGGCGCGTGAAAGCCCGTATTTCTGTCTGAGGTGGACCATGGCTGAGCCATTGCTGCTTGGGCAGTATCACGATGCCGTTACCGGCGCGCTGAAAAACATTGCGTGGGTGCGGGATGCCGATGCGTACCCGGAAAAAAATATCCCCCGCTTTACCGGACTGATCACCCCGGCAGTCTATTTCTCCATTAACGGCTGGGAGCAGGGCAGGGGCAACGAGGGGCAGCTCAACGTCAATCTGTCCTGCGATTTGTTCGTGGTGGTGGATGCAGCCGGAGCAGGTGTCAGTCGCCCGGAAATTTTCCTGCGCACGGCGGCAGCGGACATTACCCAGTGGATTGACGGCCAGCAGTTCGGCCTGACCAGTCTGGAGCCAGCCGTGTTTATCGATGCGGCACGCGATGAGTTTGATCCGCGCATGGATGATTACCTTGTCTGGCGCATTTCATTTAGCCAGGCAGCCGCCTTTGGTGCCGATCCGTTTGCACAGCTGAATGCCCCGCTGAAAGCTGCCTGGCTGGGCAAGGCACCGGATATCGGACGCGCACATGTGGACGATTACCAGCTGATATACGAGGCAAAACCTGATGAGTGAAATCGAGGGCGATTTACAGCGCCGCCTGGCAAATATTGTCCGCCGCGGGGTTATTCATTCCGTTAAGCATGACGGCATACCGAAGTGCCGGGTGGATCTGGGCGACATCGTGACCACCTGGCTGCCGCTTTGTCAGGGCTTTTCTGGTGCAAACCGGGCTGACTCCAATCCGTATGCGGTCGGAGATGCGGTCACGGTGCTGTCGGAGGCGGGGGAGCTTAATAATGGCCGGGTGTTTCCGGGCTGGAATACCGGTGGTCTGCCGGTGCCGGAGGGCAGCGACAGCGAGCATATCACCCGCTACGGTGATGGTACCGAGATCCGCTATGACCGTGCCGCGCATGCCCTGACCATCACCCTGGCGGAGGGAGGGTCCTACAAAATCATCGGGAAAGGCACGCTGGACGGTCCGGTGGAAATCACCGATACCCTGACCGTACAGGGGAAAACGCAGATAAACGCCGACACGAACGTGGCCGGAAATATCGGAGCAACACAGGAGATTTCGGACGGTACCGGGAAAATGAGCGGGATCCGTCAGACGTTCAATGACCATGATCACCGGGGAGACAGTGGCGGTACGACCGGGAAACCTAATCAAAAAATGTGACCTGCATCAGCAGGTTTTTTTATGCCTGGAGAAAATTAATGTCGAATTTACATGGTGTGGAAACGATCGAACTGACATCCGGTACGGTCGCGGTCATGACGATCCAGACGGCAATTATTGGCCTGGTGGGTACCGCGCCGGATGCCTCAGCGGGTATTCCAGCAAGCGGTTCCGTCGGAACACCCATCCTGGATAACGTTGTGGATTTTGCTGCGACGGTTAAAGGCAGGGCGGGCAATGTCGTGGTGGTTGACGCGGTAGCCGGCGTCCCTGATGCGGAAAATCCTGCTGAGGTGGCGACGACAGCTGTCTGGGATGCGACGGCTTTAAAGCTGACCATCACGCTGGGCTGTGATGAAGGTGGCAAGCTGACGGCAACGCCAGCAGAGGTGGTCACGGCCGTGGGTGCGGTGGCGGATGTGAAAGTAACCGCGAAGGGTACTGGCAGCGGTATTGTCACGCCGTTCAGCCTGCAGCTGTCCGGCGGCGAGGATGAGCCGTTCCCGCTGAATACGCCGGTGGCAATTGTCGGTACCACGATGCTCTCCCGCCTGGGTGAGAAGGGCTCGCTGAAGCCGGCGCTGACCGAAATTAACGATCAGCGCAATGCCCTGACGGTAGTGGTGCGTGTTGCTGAAGACGCTGACGCCGCGAAGCAGCGGGCTGCGGTGCTGGCAGGCATTGGCGCGCTGCCATCAGCGAAATCGGTCACAACGTACCAGCCCCGTATCGTCATCGCGCCGGGCTTCAGTGAAGATGATGCAGTTGGCAAGGCGCTGGAAACCGTTGCCGGCAAGCTACGGGCAGTGGCGTATGTTGACTGTGCGTCAGGTGCCACGCTGCAGGAAGTGGTCCAGCGGCGTCAGTCCTATGGCATGCGCACTGAGCTGCTGCGCCCGCGCGTTCAGATCAGCAATGCCGACGGCCAGCTGGTCTACCGCCCGTATTCAGCGTTTGCGGCGGGACTGCGCGCCCGTATCGACTTTGAGAAGGGCTGGTGGTGGAGCAAATCCAACCAGGATATTAACAACATCCTCGGCGTGGAGCAGGTCGACGAGTTCATTCTCGGCGATGAAAACTGCGATGCGAACCTGCTCAACATGCAGAACATCTCCACCATCATCCGCCGGGCCGGGTTTAAGCACTGGGGCAACCGTCTGTGTGGTACCAACCCGCAGTGGCGCTTCGAATCGGTTCGCCGTACCGCCGACGTCATCGAGGACAGCATTCAGGAGACGATGCTGGAGTACGTTGACCGTCCGCTGGACCGGGAAAACGCCGACGACATTATCGGCACCATCAATGCCTACATGCGCCAGCTGGTCGGGCTCGGAGCCATCTTCGGCGGTCGTGCCTGGCTGGATGAGGAGCTTAACACCGCTGAAAGCATGGCGGCGGGCGTGCTGTACATCAACTATGACTTTGGTCCGAAATCGCCGACTGAGCTTATCAGCCTGCGCGTCCGGGTGAATAACAACTATGCGCTTGAGGAGATGCTGGCAGCATGAGCGAAAAAAATACATTACGCGTCTGGACCTTCTTCCGGCAGGGGATCCGCATTCAGGGCGCGCATGAGTTCACACCGCCGACACTATCCATTGTCAAAACTGATTTGCGTACCGGTGCGCAGGATGCGCCGTCCCCCGTGGATGACGGCATGGAGGCACTGACCTGCCAGCTTAAATTCTACGGTGTGGACACGGACATGCTGACCGCCTTCGGTTTTGTCAGCGGCAGTCGCCCGCGCTTTACGGCCTATCAGGGCTATCTGGCGAACGGTACCGCGCTGGGCACCATCGAGGAGATCGAAGGCTTTGTGCAGACCGTCACGCCGGATGCGCGGGGCAAGGACAGCCTGTCCGAAAACGCTGTCACGGTAGACATTGCCGTGAGCTATTACCGCCAGACCAAGGATGGCCGCGAGCTCTTTGAAATTGATACGGAGCGCTTCTCGCGCCGGGTGAATGGCGTGGATGTGTTGTCCAGCCTGGCGGCGAAAGTCCGTCTCTGAGCCTGTCTTTATCCTGTAACGGCCTTCGGGCCGTTTTACTTTACGGAGAGTGTTATGAGTTTTCCTGGTGAAACCCGCGTTATCAAACTGTATTCCCCTGTTTCTTTTGAGAACGGTGGCCTGCTCGAACAGGTGACGCTGCGCGAGCCGCTGGTGCGCGACCGCATCGCCTTTTCCAAAGACCGCGGCAGTGAAGAAGAAAAAGAAGCGCGCATGATTGCGTTGCTGTGCAACCTCAGCGAGCAGGATATCTGGCAGCTGACGGCAGCGGATTATGCCCAACTGCTGGACGCGTTTAACGTTTTTATGCTCCCGCCCGGGGAGCGACCGAAAGAAGCCTGATCCGGGCGATACGCTTTCTCGGGCGGCGCCTGCATTTTCCCATGACGGAATACCTGAATATGCCGTTCAGCGTGTTTTCTGATTTTCTTACCGACGAAGTGGAGGCGGTAAATCGTGGCCGGACTAAGCCAGAACCTTAAGGCCGTCATTACGTTTGGCGGCAATATCGACAGCTCATGGAATCGTTCAGCGAACGGCCTGCAAAAGAGCCTGAAGGACGTCGGGAAGCAGTCAGAAAAACTGACCAAAGACCAGGCTAAGCTGGCGGCGGAAATCAAGCGGGCAAAGCTCGCCGGGCAAAGCCTGGGAGACCTTAAGCGGCGGTACAGTGACGTGTCCCGTGAAATCCGTAAAACCGAAGCCGAGCAGCAGAAGCTGAACCAGCAGATGCAGAAGGCACAGCGGCTGGCGGCATTTAAGGGAGCCGGTAAAGGTCTGTTTCGCCGAGGGCTGGGTATCGCCGGTCAGTTGGGCTCTATGGTGGCGCCGGGGCTGGCGATCGGCGGCGGCGGGGTGGTGGCCTCCGCCCTGGGCACCCTGATTGCCCCGGCGGCCACCAACGCGGAGACGGCCCGGCGTGCCGGCGTGGCGAAAAGCTATGGCGTGGACATTCCGACGTTTGATGCCTGGGACACGCTCGCAAAACAGTACGACATGAACGGGGAGAATATCGGCGATCTTTTCGAGGAGTATCTGCACAAGGCGGGGGAGTACAAGCAGAACGGCAAGCAGGGATCGCTGCAGGACGCGTTTGAAACGCTGGGATTTAAGGCGGGGGATTTTGCCGGGCTCAGCGACATGGCGCAGTTTGAGAAAATCGTTGAGCGTGCGCTCAGCCTGCAGGATGAATCGAAAGCCTCGTTTGCGCTGGATTCCCTGTTTGGCGGTGAGGCCAGCAAACTGCTGATGCTGCTGAAGCAGTCCGGGAAGAGTTACCGCGATCTGATGGACGAGCAGCGCCGGTATAACCTGGTCACAAAAGAGGGCGCAGAAGGTGCAATGGAAGGCAACCGCGCCATTACCAACCTGCAGACCGTGTTCTCTTCTGCGGTGGCGGAAATCTCCGGCCAGCTGGGTAACGAGCTGGCACCGGATGTGCGCCGTCTTACTGATGATCTGGCAGAGTGGTTTAAAGGCGGCGGTATCAAACGCATTGTCAGTTTCCTGCGTAATGATCTCTATCCGGGCGTGCTGACGTTCGGGCAGGGAATTGTTTTTGTCGGGAAGGTGGCGTACGCGCTGGCAAAAAAACTGTCCTGGCTGCTGCCGGATGAGCGAAGCGATCAGCGGGACGTGCTCAAATCGCTGGCTATGACCGGCTCGGTCGATATCGCCCGCATGACGGCGCAGCGCAACGGCCAGGGAGAGTGGTTCGAACAGCAGCTGAAGGAAAAACCGGATCTGCCGGACGATGTAAAAAAATCGTACCGTGATACCCGGGGCTTTTTCCGTGATGACGAGGAGGCATTCAACACTACCCTTGATAAGTATCTCACCCCGGAGAACAGCGGCGGACTGTTCGGGACGGACGGGTTAATGAAGCCGGCACAGCCGCAGTCTGTCACTCCCGGTACCGGACCTACGGCATGGGATAATTATCCCCGGACCCTGCTTTCGCCTTTACCGCCAAAAACATCGCAGCAGGTGGTACCGGGCATTACGGAGCAGGATTCACTTCAGCAGGCTACCAGCACAGAGGCTGAAGGTCGCTGGGATATATTGCTGCAGAAGCTGGATTCAGCAGATGCTCCCGCCGCACCCCGACAGCTGACAGACAATCGCCGCTTTGAATACCGGTTTGAAATTCACGGTGCACCCGGGCAGGACGAGCGGGCGATTGCTGATGAGGTCGAGGGTATGACGAAAAGCAGCCCTGCTTTTAATGGTAATAACAGCATGCTGGACGGAGGGCAAATCTGGTGAGTGAAATCATTCCTGTTTTTGAAGATTTCGGGCAGGCCGGTGCCAGCGCGGCGCGTGGTGCCCAGGCCGCCAGGGTGATGATGATGCTGGGCGATTTCGCATTCTCCATCGATACCACGGCGTATAACCAGCTGACCCGTGAGGCCAGCTGGCGATGGAGCGAGCAGGAGCGCATCGGAAAACAGGACCTGCTGCAGTATACCGGCAAGCCAGGGCGAACCGTCCGGCTTGAAGGTGAATCGCATGCCTTCTTCCGTAAGGGGGTGGATGCCGTTAACGATCTCTACGATCTCGCCGACCAGAACAAGCCACAGCAGCTGGTCAGCGGTGAAGGGGATGTACTGGGCTGGTGGGTGGTGATCGACTTCTCCGACACGACAAACCGTTTCCTGCCCGGTGGTGGCCACCGAAATAAAAACTGGACGATGACGCTGAAACATTATGCCGACGACATATCAAACCCGTGATGGTGATGTGCTGGATGCAGTCTGCGCTTTGCATTACGGCACGGAAAACCTGTCTTATATCGTGACGCAGGTGCTTGAAGCGAATCCGGGGCTGGCTGATGCTGGCGCGGTTTATCCGTCTGGTCTGTTTATAACCCTGCCGGATCTGGCCCCGCCGGTTCAGGACTCCGCCTTCAGCCTGTGGGATTAATATGACTGAACAGATTGTGAAACCGGAATACGTGCCGGCGTTCAGCGTCACCGCGGAGGGTAAGGATATCACCCGCGCGCTGCAGCAGAGCCTGGCAGAGATGACGCTGACCGATTACGGCGGCGCCACGGCAAAAGCGGATGAGCTGAAAATCACGTTGCTCTCAGAAACCCTCCCCTTGCCGACAAAAGGCGCGCGGCTACGCGTGGCACTGGGCTTCAACGACCAGCTGGTGGATAAAGGCTGGTTTGTGGTGTCCGGCGTCGGCAGCAGCGGTCCGCCGCGGCGTATCGAGATTTATGCCACGGCCGCGCCCATGAATGCGCAAAAACAGCCCGGCGATGTGCTCAGCCAGAAAACACGCAGCTGGGATAATCTTCGGCTGGCGGATCTGGTTAAAACCGTGGCCACCGAAAACGGTCTGGTACCAAAAGTGGCCACGGAACTTGCGAATATCCATATTGACCATGTTGATCAGGTTGCGGAGTCTGACGCCAACCTGCTGACCCGACTGGCCCGGACCTGGAACGCGGTCAGTAAACCTTCCGGCGGATACTGGCTTTTTCTCAGGCAGGGCGCAACGGCTAACGCCTCAGGTGACCAGACCGGGGAAATGGTTATCACCCCGGAGGAAGTCTCAAACTGGTCATACAGTGAGGGCGAGCGGGGGAGTTCGACGGGGAAAGCCACCGGCAGCAGCGGTAAGTCATCAGGAAAAATCGGTGTGCGTTATTACGATGAAGCGGACGGGAAGACCAAAACCACTACGGTTGACCATGACGGCCCCTCGATGGCGAATCCCTATACCCAGCCCGCAAAGGCCACTGCCGACCAGCACGCCAAATCGAAAAAAACGCAGGCCCGGCGCAATGAGCAGAAAATGACGGTGACGGGACCGTGCCGCCCGAAACATGTCCCGCTTACGGCAGAATCCGGCGTTTCCACGTCCGGCTTTGGCGAGCGGGAAGATCGTGCCTGGGTGGTGGAATCGCTGGTCTATTCCCTGACGCCTGCCGGATTCAGCTACACGTACAACCTGGTGGTTGATATCCGCAAGCCTGCGAAATCCTCTAAAAAATCCGGCAGCAAGGATAAAACCGGCCCGGATTATTTCGGTTAACTCTCCGCCCCTGGCGATCCACATACGGAAAAACATTATGAATGGTGTAAACAGCCGGACCGGTAAACGCCTGTCCGGCAGCGATCATTTGCGCCAGTCCGTCAGCGATATCCTCTCCACGCCGCTCGGCAGCCGTGTGCTGGTTCGTGATTATGGCAGTGACCTGTTTTCGCTGGTGGACAACCCTCGCGACGATCTCACCCGACTGCGGATTATCGCGGCCACGGCCTCAGCGCTGGCGCGCTGGGAGCCACGGTTGCGGGTCACGCGTGTAATGGTCACTTTCCCGGCCGATGAAACAGGATGTGTCGTTGATATCGAGGGGATCAACAAAGAGAATAATCTTCCCGTGAGCACCGGAGGAATACAGATTTATGGCAAGTAGTTACGACGTAATTAACCTGTCCGCGCTGGCGGTACCGGATGCCATTGTGGTACCGGATGCCGCCGATATTTTTACCCGCTGGCTGGCGCGTCTGCGCGAACTGGATCCGGAATTCGACGCTCTGGTTGAATCAGACCCGGCGTATAAACAGGGGGAAATCAACGCCTACCAGCTCACCCTGGCGTTTCAGCGTGTCAATGATGCAGTACGCGCTGTTTTCCTTGCCAGCGCCAGAGGAGCCGATCTTGACCAGATAGGTGCGGGTTTTAATGTTTCGCGCCTGGTGATAAATCCCGGCGACCCGGATGCCGTGCCACCCGTCGATCCTGTCTATGAAGACGATGACGCTTTCCGTGAGCGTATCCAGCTTTCGTGGGCGCAGCTGAACACGGCAGGAGCGCGCAACGCATACCGCTTTCATGCCAAATCCGCGGATAACGATGTGCTGGATGCGGATGCCTATGGTCCGGAAACGCACAACCGCCCGGGTGAAGTGGATGTCTATGTCCTGTCGCGAACCGGTAATGGTGAGGCCAGCCCCGGCCTGACGGAAAAGGTGATGAGCGAACTAAGCGCCGATGAGGTCAGGCCTCTGACTGATTATGTCAGTGTCAAAAGCGCCACCATTGTCAGTTATGCGGTAACAGCTGAACTGGACATACCCGACGGACCGGATGCGCAGACGGTGCTGGAGCATGCCATCAGCACGCTGACCAGCTACACCCTGCTTTCACATCGCATAAACGGCCTCGTGCCGCTTTCCGCGATTTACGCTGCACTCCAGCAGCCCGGTGTTTCCAGAGTCAGGCTGATAAGTCCGGTCGCAGATCTTGAAGCGGCCGCCGGGCAGGCTCCCTGGTGTAGTGCGATAAACGTAACCCGCAAAGGAGGCTCCGTTGGATAAATTTCGTTCCCTGCTACCGCCCTCCGCCATTCAGCCTGAGCGGGCGCAGGAGCAGGCCAGCTCGGAGCAGATCACCGCACTGGATACGGGCATTGTGCGCAAGGTGAAAGACCCCGATACCTGCCCGGCGCACTTGCTGCCCTGGCTCGCATGGGAGTTTGCGGTTGATTCCTGGGAAGACGCCTGGACTGAGGCTGAAAAGCGGCAGGTGTTAAAAGATGCCGCCTATGTCCATCAGCATCGCGGTACTGCCGGCGCTGTCAGGCGGTCACTGAGCGCTGTCAGTCTCCCTACGACCGTGGTGGAGTGGTGGGAGGATCAGCCGCGTAAGGCTCCCTACACCTTCCGCGTTGAGGTTTACAGCCTTCAGGAAGTTGATGACGCTTTGTATCAGCGTATCCGGCGGAAAGTCGATAAAGCGAAGAACCTGAGGAGTCTGTTGACCTCCATTGACGTGATTGCCGACCTGGGCGCAAAGGGAACTTATTATACCGGCGGTGCTGTTACCGCCTGGATTGATGTCGATATTGAGGCAGGAGTTTAGCCATGGCTGAGAAATATTACAGTATTCTGACCAACAGAGGTAAAGAGCTGGAGGCGCAGTCTTCTGCGACCGGGAAACCCGTCATTATTAAAGACTTTGTGGTGGGTGACGGTAACGGCCAGCCCGTAACACCTGATCCGGCATTAACCGCCCTGATCCATGAGGTGTATCGTTCGGGAATTTCAGCGTTGCAGGTCTCGCCGGACCAGGCGAATCAGTTTATTGCGCAGCTGGTACTGCCTCCCGATGTGGGGGGCTTTGTTGTTCGTGAGGTCGGGCTGTTAACCGATGCCGGCGAACTGTATGCCGTGGCGAACTGTGCAGCAATTGAGAAGCCGGTAAGTGGTATCAGTGTAACGCTCCAGTTTCGCCTCGCCGTGTCAGAAACGGCGGATATCGAACTGAAGGTGGCAACAGGTGATGGGCTGTTCCTTCGCCAGGATGCGAACCTGGGCGATGTGAAGGACGCCGCTGAATCACGGAAAAATATTGGGCTGAAAGGGGCCGCTGTACTGGATGTTGGTACAGCAGCGAACACAGTCGCCGCCGGGGATGACAGCCGTATCGTTAATGCGTTGCAGAAAGGAAATGACCTTTCAGATGTTGTCGATAAAAGGCAGGCACGCGTAAATCTGGAACTGAAGTCCGGAGCTACCGCCGACGTTCAGACATCCAAAGATGACGTAACCGCAGGGCGTCTGGTCGCAAACGGCGGCGCGCTGGCGCTGCGAACGGTATCCGCCAGAGCGGGTACGGCAATCCCCGATGCCAGCGCCCTCCCGGCTAACTCCGTGAGCTTCTGTTATGGAGATGCAGCTTATTCACCGGGCTATGAGGCCACTATTCTTGATGTTGGTGGGCTGAGCGGGAATTACAGGGTGCAGTATGCCGCATCTTACGCTGACGGCGGGAAACGGCTGAAATTCCGAACTTTAAATGGCGACACTGGATACTGGGGGAGCTGGCAGGAGATTTATCATACCGGCAAGAAACCGACCGCATCTGAAGTTGGTGCCGTTTCTGCAAATGGAGGGAATTATAACGCTACATTCAGGTTGGGAAGAGTTGAAACGTTACCATCTGAATCGAACATGTCAGCATTATATAATACCCAAGCTGGTGCTGGTGGGGTTGTATCTGGTGTGGAGTTCAACTGGTATGGTCAAAAATTTACTGTTGGGATTACTCGTGACGGTGGAACTGGTACAAACGGTTTAGTATTCCAGCACAATGGATTTACCCGATTAACAATTGATAAAGATGGTAATTTAATATCTGTCGGAGCGGTATCTTCAGGTGGGGCAATTGTTGCCGGGGCAGGGCTATACGATACACCAGGGGTAAGAGCTTATTCATCTAATAACCCACCTCCCCAACAGGATCTAAGTCCTTATGCAAAAAGAGATGCTATCACAACGGTAGGTCTTGAAGCTAATAACCCTGTTGCGCCCTATATGCGACAAGAATCTACTGGAGCGATTGTTTATCTTGCTCAAAGAGACTGGGTAAATAGTAACTTTGCAACGCAAGCATGGACTGTAGCTAATTTTATGCAAGGGGGGATCAGGCTGGCTTCTTTAGGAAGCGCAAACAATGGTAATAACGATAATGAATATGCATATGCTCCGAATGGTGCGGTTGTTACCGCCGTACAGCAAAGAACAAACTACACAGCGGTGCAATATCGCTATGTACAATATAACATTGGTGGGAATTGGTACACAGCATGGGTGGCGTAATGACAAGGCAATCAGGTGTATTTAAACAGTACAATCCATTAGAAAAATGGAGTCGATATACTGCAGAAGAAGTCGCTGGGCTTACACGAGAGGAATTAGAATTATATTACATTGCAATAACTCCAGAAACGAATATTATTTTTCTGAAAGATGAAAATGGCAATGACTGGTACCAGTGGCTTAAAACGCTTTCAAAAGAAACGCTAAAAATATCGTTTAATCCAGATACAAAAGAAATTGTCCATTTTTCTTATGATGCAAGTGCTATTTTCCCGCTTAACCAGATCGTCATTGAGATCGCGCCGGAGAATGTACCGGATGAATTTACCGATGCGGGAGAGAATGCTTTAGGTGGAGCCTTTATTTTTAAAGATGGGGAAATTATTGCTGCTCCCGTTGATCATGTGGCAGAAGCACGGAGTAAAAAACAGGAGCTTCTTACACAAGCAAATAATGTGATTTCCACGCTACAGGATGCCGTTGACCTAAAGATGTCTACAGAGGAAGAAAATTCAAGCCTGGTAGAGTGGAAAAGATATAGAGTGCTTTTGAACAGGGTTGACCAAAACAAACCTGACTGGCCGCTTAAACCAACCCAATAAAACAATGCTACTTTTTTCTAAAACGTACAATGGTATTTAGGTAAAAAGGCAAAATTAATATTTGAGCTTGACGTGATGTTTTGAAATGTTTAATAAATGTCAATAATGCACGGCGTAGAGCTTTCTGTTCTGCAGTGGGAAGTTTTACGCCTTTATTTCTCACCAGCATGTATTTTATGAGGTTGAATGTTCTTTGAATTGTAGGGAAAAGGACTTTTTTTAGCTCAGTATCATCTTTAGCCATTAGCGAGAGTGATTGAGCAGCATATACTAAATCATTCAAATCTTTTTGTCTGAATGTTTGTGTTATGCTTTTGTGATGATAACGATACCAAACCAAAGATTTGTTGATTCCATATATTACTTTGCTATGTAAATACATGGCTGGGATTGTACTCATATCTTCATAAAGTCGACCAGTTGGAAATCTAATATTGAATTTGCGGAAGAGAGTTGCTTTGTAGACCCTTGCCCAAGGATACCATTTACTTTTTTTGAAAGCTGGAGTGAGATCAGTTATGGATTGTATCACCACTTCCCCTTCAAAAACGGAGCAGTCAATATGTTCCACAATACTAGATGAGCTTCCTTCAAATTGTTCAGCGTTAAATTCAATGATGTCAATGGATGAATTATTAATTAGAGGAGGTATTTCTTTCCAGAAATCAGGATCGAAATAATCATCAGAATCTAAAAATGAAATATATTCACCTTTGGATGCGTTGATGCCAGTATTTCTGGCAGCGGAAAGACCGCCGTTGTCTTGATGAATTACCGTTATGTTTTTGCCTTTGTAATTCTTGACCGTATTTTCAATGATATCTGAGCTGTCATCGGTAGAACCATCATTTACAATCACAAGCTCTATTGAATTAGACATGAATGGAAGGACTGATAGAAGGCTCTCAGCAATGTAATCACGTGAATTATAACAAGGTACTATTACGCTTAATTTTATATTGCTCATTCTATTCGATTGTCCTGTATCACACATTTTTTCTAAAATTTCCTTTCTGGTACGGCTTAATGCTAACTGAGCAGCCACACTATATGCAACAGCGGGCTGCCTTGAGTTGCTTAGAGCTGAATCCATCTATCACGTGCTTTTCGAGCTATCGCGATCATTTCCTGAATCTGACCCAAAGTAAACTTCTCAGCTTCATCGCATGGCATCACCACATAGCCGGAACGGATAACATGTTCCAGACACGAATCTGGGTTCATGATTACTTCACCGGGCACAAGAGGGTGGCAGGCCACGGGCAGGCCGTTTTCGAAATAGGTGATTACTGCATAATTCCCCGGAAAGGTGGGGCTGGAGGCCTGCTGTTTTAACTGTCTTTCGCATTCGATGAAGTAGCGGCGAATCTGTCTGCCTTTATCGTTTCGTTCAACCATAGCCAGTTCTTTGGCGGTGTCGAGTGTGAGATGGTAATCCTTGCGGTTGTGGCCACCTCGTCCAGAATTTTGCTTTCCAGTATTGGAAAGCAAAACGTAGTCTTGATTTTCAATGAAGCCATAATCGGCAATGCGATCTTTTATCCAGGCTGCAAAAATTTTTCCTACTGATAAGAACGCATGAAGATCACGTGCTTCACAGAGAAGGGTTGTTTCATCGGCAATCTTGCCGTTAAAGAGGGGTATAAGCTGAGTGGTCATAGTGACGTCCTCATGTTGGATGAAATTTATCACCACTAACGACGCCAATCATTGGGTGGTGAACTGTGCAGGGTTGGCGTAACCGGTCCAACGTCCGGCGCTTCCGAAGAAGCCCCCACACAGCCCACCATAAATTCAGATATAGCTGTGCTTAGCGCATAAAAAAACCGCTAACGCGGTTGTGCGCTGTTGGAAATTCCGGGACGCCAATCCCGACACCAGATTTTGCTGGTGCAAGGCGAGTATGGGAAAAAAACATTTTTATGTCAACGTCGGTTAAAAACGTTCTCAATAGCCAGTGCAAAAATGCCACGAAAAAGAGTCGATTTTGGGGGCAAATTTGGGGGCAAAACTGCTCTGGGGGCAAGATTTGGGGCGATAAAATGACCATTATTGTCCGATAATGTCCGCACTGTAATTATTGTAAGTCACTGATAGTTAGATAAGTTATTGTTTAGGCGGTAGTTGCGATTTTCGCTATGCAGTCTAACGCTGATTATGTTGTTGTGGGGATAAACATTGAGTAAACCGGGGAAAAGCATCCCCCTTTTCGGGCGAAAAGGGGGAGAGGGGCGTTACTTCAGTTCGTCGACCATAGTGATGGCGCGGCCAATGTAGTTCGCCGGTGTCATCGCCTTCAGGCGCGTTTTCTCTTCTTCCGGCAGCGCCAGACCGTCGATAAACTGCTTCATGCCTTCGGCGTCAACGCGTTTTCCGCGGGTTAGCTCTTTCAGCTTCTCGTACGGTTTTTCGATACCGTAACGGCGCATCACGGTCTGGATTGGCTCCGCCAGCACTTCCCAGTTGTGGTCCAGCTCGTCCAGCAGACGGTCACGGTTCACTTCCAGTTTGCTCACGCCTTTCAGGGTGGACTGGTACGCGATCAGCGCGTAGCCAATGCCCACGCCCAGGTTACGCAGTACGGTGGAGTCGGTCAGGTCGCGCTGCCAGCGGGATACCGGCAGTTTGCTCGCCATATGCTGCAGCACGGCGTTCGCCAGTCCCAGGTTGCCTTCGGAGTTTTCGAAGTCGATTGGGTTTACCTTGTGCGGCATGGTGGAAGAGCCGATTTCACCGGCGATGGTTTTCTGCTTGAAGTGGTTCAGGGCGATGTAGCCCCACACGTCACGATCGAAGTCGATCAGGATGGTGTTGAAGCGGGCGATGCAGTCAAACAGTTCCGCGATGTAGTCATGCGGCTCGATCTGGGTGGTGTATGGGTTCCACTGAATGCCCAGAGATGTCACGAACTCTTCGCTGAACTGGTGCCAGTCCACTTCCGGATAGGCGGCGATGTGGGCGTTATAGTTGCCAACGGCACCGTTGATTTTGCCGAGGATCTCAACCTGCTCCAGCTGACGGTACTGGCGCTCCATGCGGTACGCGACGTTCGCCATCTCTTTACCCATCGTGGATGGGGTGGCTGGCTGGCCGTGGGTACGGGAGAGCAGCGGAATGTCGCGGTATTCCACGGACAGCGCTTTTACCGCGTCGATGATTTTACGCCAGTAAGGCAGCACCACCTCTTTACGCGCGGTGGAGAGCATCAGCGCGTGAGAGAGGTTGTTGATGTCTTCAGAGGTACAGGCGAAGTGAATGAACTCAGACACGGCGTGCAGCGCAGGGACGCTTTCCACTTTCTCTTTCAGGAAGTACTCAACCGCTTTCACGTCGTGGTTGGTGGTGCGTTCGATGGTTTTAATGCGCGCGGCGTCTTGTTCGCTAAACTCGGCAACGATTTTATCAAGGTAATCGTTTGCCTTTTCGTCAAAAGCAGGAACTTCCTTGATTGCTGCCTGGGCGGCCAGCTTTTGCAGCCAGCGTACTTCAACCTGAACACGGAACTTCAGCAAACCATATTCGCTGAAGATCCCGCGCAGCGCGCTGACTTTATCGCCGTAGCGTCCATCGACAGGGGATACGGCGGTCAGTGAGGATAATTCCATAATTCGCAACTCCGGGAGGTTAACAATGAGCAAGAATTTGTTTTGCCTGAGTGGTCAGGCGATTACGAGAAAACATTAACTGCAGGCGGCCACCGCCCACCTGGTGCCACAGCACGGCGGCGCGGATACCTGCCAGCAGGGACGCGCGCACTTTCGCCTGTACCTGCGGACTTTGCAGCACGGCAGGGGATCCGGTGACCTGAATACGCGGGCCCAGCGGGCTGATGACGTCAACATAAATGCCGGCCATAGCGCTCAGCAGCGTTTCCGACTGCAGGTCAAAATGGTCGAGCTGACGCTGCAGCCCGGCAATGCGATCGCCCAGCGTATTCATTGCGCCTTTTGCGGCGTTCAGCTTACGTTCCAGCACCATCAGGCTCAACGTGTAGCGGGTCAGCTCCGCGTTTAATCCCTGACGGCTGCTGGCGTTAAGCACGCCCAGCAGAGTTTCAAGACCGAGACGAAGATTGGTTTCACTGCCGCCGAACACGCCCAGGGTCGAGCCGGGGTTGAGATCGATAACGCTGTTCAGCGAAACGTGCAGGGCGTCAGCGTCGCAATGACCCTGATGCGCCAGCTGTTGCACCAGACGGGCTGACTGGCAAATTCCCGCCAGCGCCAGGGTGATGTCATAGTAGTTCTTCGCCACACGGTCTCCTTTATGTGTGAATCGTATTAAACAGCAGGCAGCGGCAGGCGCTGTTCAATGATCCCGCCGCCCAGACAGATTTCGCCGCTGTAGAAGACAGCAGACTGACCCGGGGTGACGGCGGCGACCGGCTCGTCGAAACGCACGTCAATGCGATCGTCATCGAGCGCGGTAATGGTGCATGGAATATCGGTCTGACGGTAGCGGGTTTTCACCGTGCAGCGCAGCGTGCCTTTCAGCGGCTCACGATCGACCCAGTGCAGCTGCTGCGCAATAAGTCCAACGGACATCAGACGCGGATGATCGTGTCCCTGGGCAACAACCAGAATATTGTTTTCGACGTCTTTGTCGACAACATACCATGGATCTTCGCTACCTTCTTTGGTCCCGCCAATACCCAGGCCTTTACGCTGGCCGAGCGTGTGGTACATCAGCCCCTGATGCTGGCCAATCTCTTCCCCGTCGACGGTGACAATTTTACCCGGCTGAGCAGGCAGGTAACGTCCCAGGAAATCGCGGAATTTGCGCTCGCCGATGAAGCAGATGCCGGTAGAGTCTTTTTTCTTCGCGGTGATCAGATCCAGCTCTTCGGCGATTTTACGTACCTGCGGCTTTTCCAGCTCGCCGACCGGGAACAGGCTCTGGGCGATTTGCTCGTGGCTCAGCGTATAGAGGAAATAGCTTTGATCTTTGTTGCCGTCCAGACCGCGCAGCAGCTGGCTTTTGCCATTCACGTCTGCACGGCGCACGTAGTGACCGGTCGCAATATAGTCTGCGCCCAAATCTTCTGCGGCGAATTCCAGGAAGGCCTTAAATTTGATCTCTTTGTTGCACAGAATATCCGGGTTCGGCGTGCGGCCCGCTTTGTACTCTTCGAGGAAGAGTTCAAAAACGTTATCCCAGTATTCTGCGGCAAAGTTAACGGTGTGCAGCTCAATGCCGAGCTTATCGCATACGGCCTGCGCGTCGGCGAGATCCGCTGCGGCGGTGCAGTATTCCTCGCCATCATCTTCCTCCCAGTTCTTCATGAACAGGCCCTCCACCTTATAGCCCTGTTGCTGTAACAGGTAGGCGGAAACGGAGGAATCGACACCGCCGGACATGCCGACGATCACTTTTTTCTGGCTGTTATCTGACATGGAATACTCACGACATTGAACTTCAAGGCGGCGTATTCTATCACGCCCCCCCACCATTGGCACCCTCTGTAAACGGCCAGTTAAATGCGCCGATAACATCCAGCGGCAGGCGTGCGCCTGACTGCCAGCAGCGAATGCTTTCCGCAACCAGCGGCGAGCGCAGGTTTGGCGCGTTCAGGATCTCGTCGGCAGTGACCCACAGACAGCGGTCGATATCGTCGTCCTGCGGCTCTGTGGCGCACGTTTCGCTAAGCTCAACGGCGAATAAAAAGCGCAGGAAGGGCGCGTGGTCAGGTGCGATCCACTGATGCATGCGGATGAGGTGCTGAGGCTCAGCGTGAATGCCGGTCTCTTCCCACAGCTCGCGTTTCGCTGCCTGCAGCAGGGTCTCATTGGCTTCAAGGTGTCCGGCAGGCTGGTTCCACAGCGCTTTGCCGTTAATGCTCTCTTCGACAACAAGGAATTTACCCCGGGCGTGGACCACGCAGGCAACCGTGACATGAGGTTTAAACATAGTGACTCCTTAAGGGGTAACGTCGCGCCATTCGCCGTTTGCCAGCGTTTCCAGGGTGTAGCTGCCCATGGCGTAGCGAATCAGACGCAGGGTAGGGAAGCCGACGTGTGCGGTCATGCGCCGAACCTGGCGGTTGCGGCCTTCATAAAGGGTTATTTTGAGCCAGCTTGTTGGAATGGATTTGCGTTCGCGAATCGGCGGGTTGCGCGGCCAAAGCCACTCCGGTTCATTCACGCGTTCAATACCCGCCGGCAGGGTTGGGCCGTCGTTCAACGTCACGCCGCTGCGTAGCGCTGCCAGCGTCGCGTCATCCGGCTCGCCTTCCACCTGGACGAAGTAAATTTTGCCGGTGCGTTTGCCCGGCTGCGTGAGCTTCGCCTGCAATGCGCCGTCGTTGGTTAAGACCAGAAGGCCTTCGCTGTCGCGGTCCAGGCGCCCGGCCGCGTAGACGCCCTGAACAGGGATATAATCCTTCAGCGTGCTGCGTCCGGCTTCATCGGTAAACTGAGGCAAAACATCGTAGGGTTTATTGAACAAAATAACCCGCTTCGGCTGGGTTTCCTGCGGTCTTCTGGCGGCTTGTCGCGAGCTGAATCGCTCAACCCGGTGTTTTGTAAAAGAAGTTTTCTTCATGGTATTTTCAGGCGTTATCAATTGCCGCATTATAGCCTAATAACGAAGACCTTTCATGGCGCAGGACAATCAGGTACTATCGAAGGGCTCATTACAATTTATTAACATAAGATCAGTAACAACCAGAAGCGCTCGAAGGAGAGGTTAATGGAAAGCAAAGTAGTTGTTCCGGCGGAAGGTAAAAAGATCACCCTGCAAAACGGCAAGATTAACGTTCCTCACAATCCGATTATCCCGTTCATCGAAGGTGACGGTATCGGTGTAGACGTTACCCCGGCGATGCTGAAAGTGGTTGATGCCGCTGTTGAGAAAGCCTACAAAGGCGAGCGTAAAATTTCCTGGATGGAAATTTACACCGGTGAGAAATCTACTCAAGTTTATGGCCAGGACGTCTGGCTGCCAGCAGAAACGCTGGATCTGATCCGCGACTACCGCGTTGCTATTAAAGGCCCACTGACGACGCCAGTTGGCGGCGGTATCCGTTCCCTGAACGTGGCACTGCGTCAGGAGCTGGACCTGTACGTGTGTCTGCGCCCGGTTCGTTACTATCAGGGCACCCCAAGCCCGGTTAAGCACCCTGAACTGACCGATATGGTTATCTTCCGCGAAAACTCAGAAGACATCTACGCGGGTATCGAATGGAAAGCGGACTCTGCTGACGCAGAAAAAGTGATTAAATTCCTGCGCGAAGAGATGGGCGTGAAGAAAATTCGCTTCCCTGAGCATTGCGGTATCGGCATCAAGCCATGCTCTGAAGAGGGTACTAAACGTCTGGTGCGTGCGGCTATCGAATACGCGATCACCAACGACCGTGACTCTGTGACCCTGGTTCACAAAGGCAACATCATGAAGTTCACCGAAGGCGCGTTCAAAGACTGGGGTTACCAGTTGGCGAAAGAAGAGTTCGGCGGTGAGCTGATCGACGGTGGCCCATGGCAGAAAATTAAGAACCCGAACACCGGCAAAGAGATCATCATTAAAGATGTGATCGCCGATGCGTTCCTGCAGCAGATCCTGCTGCGTCCTGCAGAATACGACGTGATTGCCTGTATGAACCTGAACGGTGACTACATCTCTGACGCCCTGGCAGCACAGGTTGGCGGTATCGGTATCGCCCCTGGCGCGAACATCGGTGACGAGTGCGCTCTGTTCGAAGCGACCCACGGCACTGCACCAAAATACGCGGGTCAGGACAAAGTGAACCCAGGCTCTATCATCCTGTCCGCAGAGATGATGCTGCGTCACATGGAATGGTTCGAAGCCGCAGACCTGATCGTTAAAGGTATGGAAGGCGCGATCAACGCGAAAACCGTAACTTATGACTTCGAGCGTCTGATGGAAGGCGCTAAGCTGCTGAAATGCTCAGAGTTTGGCGACGCGATTATCGCGAACATGTAATCCAGATTCTGGGTTAAACAAGAGCGGGGGCCTGAGGGTTCCCGTTTTTTTTGCCTCTGCCTGAGGGAGACAATACGATGTTAGCCACCGTCCTTATCGCTGTCGTTGCATTCATCCATCTCTACATTCTTGTGCTGGAAATGTTCCTGTGGAATACCAAAACAGGGCACAAGGCCTTTAATTTGCGTCCTGATTTTGCGCGCGAGACCCGCGTGCTGGCCGCAAACCAAGGGTTGTATAACGGTTTTCTGGCGGCCGGTCTGCTCTGGAGCCTCTGGCTCGGCGAAAAGGGTATTCAGGTGGCCATCTTCTTCCTGACCTGCGTATTAATAGCCGGGCTCTTTGGCGCAGCCACCGCCAGCCGAAAAATTTTGTATGTCCAGGCCGCGCCCGCTCTCGCAGCGCTGCTTGCGTTACTCATCTGAAGCAATGCTTTGGTTGAGATTAGGCGTCCGATATACTGATGGCTTTACCCGTAAAGATTAGCGACGAGACAGTTATGAACAACGATATCCCACTGAAATATTATGACATTGCCGATGAGTACGCGACGGAAGCCGCAGAGCCCGTCGCTGACTCAGAGCGCGACGCGCTGGCACATTATTTCCAGCTGCTGCTCACCCGTTTATCGAATAATGAGGAGATTAGCGAGGAAGCCCAGCAGGAGATGGCCACTGAGGCCGGGATCCGTGCGGGTCGCATCGATGATATTGCGAACTTCCTCAATCAGTGGGGAAATGAATAGTCTGCTTCAAAAGCCGTTATGCTGATGCTTTGCGATACAGCTTAGCATCACGCTATCGGACCACATGCATTTTTTCCGCAGAATATGCGACGCGGGGGCGTCTATAAACAGCGCGAAAATAACGGTCAGACAAAAGAGTACCACTGGTAATAGTAAGGATAATTTCACGTTTTTAACCAAAATATGAGTGTGCTTCAGGGTAATCTACCGTCTGAATGTGACGACTATATGTTTTTGCGTAAAAAATAGAAATGCCCGACTGGAAAAAAACGGACGCGCAAGGCTTCGGATTACGGTGCGACCCCGGTGAGTCGCTTCGCCAGCTCGCTTCGGGTGAGTGCTTTTGAAAAATACCATCCCTGAATCAGCGCATCGGGATATCTGCTTGCAATAAAGCGATATTGAATTTCATTTTCCACGCCCTCGAAAACAAGCGTTTTATTCAATCTTGCAAGGGCATCGCTGAAGATTACAAAGATGTTTTGCTTATAATGCTCGCTGATGCCGTCCACCAGCGACTTATCGATTTTGATTTCATCATATTCAAGCAGCGAAAGGCGGGCGAGGTTCGAGTTCTGCACGCCAAAATCATCTATTGATATTTTTACGCCGAGCGATTTCAGCTCCTGACAGAATCCCTCGAGGATATCTGCCGTGGAAACGGCTTTTTCGGAGAGTTCGACCTTCATCAGGGAAAGGGGAAGGTGATTGGCAAAACACGCACGGCGCAAAATGGTAATGAACTGTCCATCTTCAATTTCCTTGTGCCCAACGTTTATTGAGACTATCAGCTGGTGTTTTATCGCCAGAGGGGCAATTTCGGAAAGGGATTTTTCGATAATATTACTGTAATATTTTTTATACAGACCGATCTTCTTAATTAATGGGATAAACAGCTCCGGAGAGACGTCCCCGTGCTTTTGATCGCGCCATCTCGACAGAACTTCGACGCCCACGATTTTTTGATCGTGAATGCGAATAATGGGCTGATAGTTAACGCTGATGGTATTCGTGATGACGGCTTTTATCAGCGTACGTTCCAGAGAAAAACGGTCTTCATAGATACGGAAGATAAATAACGTTATCGCAATCCAGATAAAACAGAGAATGACTGCGAGAAGCGCAAAGATAAACGGAGGCAACGAGGCCAGCCCGGCGTCGTGATGCTTCACGATGACGCACAGGTCCCAGAAGGTGCTGCACTGTGTCAGAGTCAGGGTAAACAACGTCGAATGCAGCCAGCTCTGCTGATTTAGCTCCGTGGCGGACGAAAAAAAGACTCTGCCGAAGTCTTTGGTGGTAGCACTGAGCGAATAGCTTGCGGTAACCGGGGTGAATTTATCGTAAGCATAGCGGGAGGTGAAGATAATAATATTATTATAAATTGCCGCATTGCCCGTGAAAAAGTCTTTTCTCGAAAACTGGGCCAGGAGAAAGCCCCTCGGCGTTTTATGCAGTTCTGCAGGAAGTGCAACGGGCGTCGCGAGTTTCCCCCAAAAAGCGGTACAGACAATTTTTCCCTTCTCAATAAAGCCGATATCGGCAAAATAAAGATTATTAAGCTTAATTTGTCTGTAGCGATCGAGGCTGGTTTTATCACATCCATGCGTCGTGATGCTTTTGAGACCCAGCGCCACGCTTTGGGACACGTCTTCTGAATAATGTAAAAGGGTACGGGATATTTCACGCTGTTTGCTCTTCTGCTGACCGATGATTACAACATTGACCGCATAAAGAGACAGGAAGACCAGAAGCGTTGAAGCAATAGCAACGGCAATGAGCTTTTTCATTTTCCAGTTATCCAGTCCGCTCCCTGATTTCACAAATCTTAACACAGCCAGGGCAAGGAACAAGCCTGATAGTCACGTCATGTGAGTAAATGTCGGCAGGTGAACTCATACGAAAGTATCAGTTTTTTAAGACAATTCTCAGCTAAGCTATTTTCATTGTTATAAGCAATACCGGGTTAGCACAGGCTCTTCAACCAGAACATCCATGCTTGATTTTTCTATTAAGGAAAACATCGTGCGCAACGTGATGATCCCTATTCTTAGCGCTCTGTTTCTTTTTCTGAGCGGCATTTTGATTATTAACTGGCAGCTATGGCAGATGGCGAAGCTGAGTAATAGTCATACCGCCACGGCCAGCACCCAAAAAATAGAAAACATTCTGGCTGAAGCAGTCAGTGCGGCCAGCACGGCGAAGCGCGTTGCGGCCCAAGGGTGTACCAGTAGCGGACAGCTGGCGCTGGGGACAGAGGCAGCGCTAAAACCGCATCTGCGCGCCATCATGATCGAGCAGCAGGGTAAGATCATCTGTACTTCCCTTCCCGGGAATGGCGTGTTGATTATTCATCCTGAGACGTTACCTGCCGAAAAATTGGTGCTGTTACCGGGCAGTCGACTGGTGAACGGCATTCCGGTGCTTGTCTTTCAGATGCCCATCGCGGGAGGGCGCGTCATCGTCAGTATCAGTGACGCGCATTTACAGGACGTCATTGCAAGCGCATCGAACAACATGGATCTGGGGCTGGTTGTCGGCGAAAGCATGCTTGTTCGCAACGGTGCAGTGAGGGGCTGGAAAGCGGCCTCCTGGGCGGGGGCGCTTACGGCATCAACGCAATTTCCCTTCAGCCTCGCCTGGCAACCTCCTGCCTTTTTCAGCCTGACGCGGCTTTTGCAACAGGGATGGAGCCTGATACTGCTTATTCTTGCGCTATCGGTGGCGGTGGGCATTTTGATCCGCCGATACAAGGGGAAAAGTACCTCATTTGAAGAGGACTTACGTAAGGCCATTTTGCAGGGGGAGATCGTGCCTTATTACCAGCCGATCGTGAACGGCGATACCGGCGGGTTATACGGCGTTGAGGTCCTGGCAAGATGGAAGCATCCAAAGTCAGGCTTTATCCCGCCGGATGTCTTTATTCCGATTGCCGAACGTAGCGGGTTGATTATACCGCTGACCAAAGGGTTAATGGCAAAAGTGGTGACCCAGCTTAAGCCGCTTTTGCCTAAGCTACCGGACGGGTTTCATATCGGGGTAAACATCAGCGCCAGACATATTAATGCGCCTTCATTTATCGGTGACTGCCGCGTCTTCGGGAAGGGGTTTCAGGGTAAAGAGGTCAAACTGGTTCTCGAGGTGACCGAGCGTGAACCGCTGATCGATAATCCCCACCTCGTGGAAAACCTCAACATGCTGCATAACGCCGGCTTTGTTATTGCCCTGGATGATTTTGGTACGGGTTATTCCGGGCTGTCATGCCTTAATGCGCTGGCCATTGATTATATTAAAATTGATAAAAGCTTTGTGAATCGGGTTTCAGAGGAAAAGGACTCAACGATCCTGCTGGACTGCGTCATTGACCTGGCGAAAAAACTCTCTTTACGCATTGTTGCTGAAGGCGTAGAAACAAAAGAGCAACTGGAGTATCTCAACCGTAATGAGATAACCCTGTTACAGGGATATTATTTTGGTAAGCCCGTCTCCTATATCGATTTTATTAAAGTCATTTTATCTAAACCCAGGGAGACCGTTAGTTTGTAAAACGAAATAAAGACGAGCTTCTGTTGTATGCTTAAGTGCAATTCATTTTCCTCTTATCCCGAGCTTTGTTACAGTGACAAGAGTTGTCAGCCAGGGATGTCAGGCGTGATAAGGTGGAAAAGCTCGTGCATGTGAAAAATACTTTTTACACAACAACCATTACCGTCATCATTGTCTCATTGATCATCTCGCTGTCGCTTGCCGTCCAAATTGCCACGTCCAGACAGCAGTCAATTCAGCAAATTAATACCAGCGTTGCTAACCTGAGCCATACCCTTGATGTCTACACCGAGGGGATCATGCGCCAAAGCGAAATGTTAATTACTACCGTTTCCGACATAATCGAAATTTATGGCATGACGCCGCAACAGGCGACCAATATTCAGCGGATGATAAATGATCAGGATAATCTTCTTACCCAGATTAATAATGTGGTTGTTTACGACGCTCAGGGCGATATCTTTACCGCGTTGCACGAAACTTTTACAGGCCCACGTAAAGGATCGGACAGGTCATTTTTTATCTATCACAAGGAAAATAAAAATCAGCAGATTTTTATTGGTGAGCCCGTGGTAAGCAGAACCAATGGCAAATGGGTCATTACCATTAGTCGTCGCCTTGAAACCCACACCGGGGCATTTAACGGTGTGGTGGTGGTGACGTTGGGTATCGAGAATTTTCTCGCGCTTTACGGGCAGATTAATATTGGTCACCTGGGCGTCATTGGCTTAACGACACAATCCGGCGTGCTGCTGGTCCGGTATCCCTTTAAAAATACCTATATTGGCACGATTGTTTCTGATTCACCCCTCTTCAGGAAATACCTAAAGGTACAAAATACGGGGATAGCCAGCTCCATCTCGCGGTTTGATAAAATCGAGCGCATCTATGCCTATGAGAAAAACCGACGCTACGGACTGGTCACCACCGTGGCGGTTAGCATTGATGAAGCTCTTGCCCCCTGGCGCAAGCAGGCTATTCAGCTGGCGCTACTCATTTTCGTGTTCACGGCGATACTCATCGTAGCGTCATACTTCCTGTATTCCGACCTGTCCCGAAAAACACGTGATAACAAAGCGCTGAAGATTATTGCCTCAGAAGATGCGTTGACCGGGCTGTACAATCGCCGCGTATTTGATGAAAAAATCCTCTCGGACATCGCTATGTGTGCCGCGCATGACGCGCCGATTTCGATACTGATCGTGGACGTTGACTACTTCAAAAAATACAACGATAACTACGGCCATCCGGAAGGGGATCGGTGTCTGGCTATGCTCGGAAACAGCCTCAGGGAGAGCCTTACCCGTGATAATCAGCTTGTGGCGCGCTACGGCGGAGAGGAGTTTGCCCTGATATTACCTGATACGGATATCCAGGAGGCGCTTCGACTGGCGCAGACGATCATTCGCAACGTGTTTTCCCTGCAAATCGCCCATGCCTTTAGCCCCTTCGGACGGGTGACGGTAAGCGTCGGGATTTCCACCGCGCGTGCGGTCGACATCGCGGGCAGCCAGCAGAATATCATTATTGCCGCTGACCAGGCGCTCTACCAGGCAAAACGCGCAGGACGTAACCGGTACGCGTTTGTTGGGGTATGAACAGAAAAAAAAGCCCACTCAGGAGTGGGCAAAAAATACTGGAAGCAATGTGAGCAATGTCGTACTGAATACCTGAGTGTTACGCTCAACTATTCAGTGTTGAGAAAGATAATCTTTCTCAACAAAAGATGCAACCCCACAGTTTATGCGGCAGGTTCTTTTTGTTGGTGAATAATTGCGCACTCTCTCATTGTGATGCCTATCACAAATTTCCTTTCTGAAATCCTGTGCTATTCTTTTTTGTGTCGTTGATTTAATGACAAAAACCATACAGAGAGGAAAGTTATGGGAATTTTATCCTGGATTATCTTTGGGCTTATTGCGGGTATTCTGGCGAAGTGGATTATGCCGGGCAAAGATGGCGGTGGTTTTATCGTCACCGTAATACTGGGTATTATCGGCGCGGTAGTCGGCGGCTGGATCAGTACGCTGTTCGGTTTTGGCAAAGTCGATGGCTTTAACTTCGGCAGCTTTGCCGTCGCGGTCATCGGTGCGCTGGTTGTTCTGTTTATCTACAGAAAAATCAAAAGCTAAGGCTTAAAAGCGTTAAAAAAGGCTGCCAGATGGCGGCCTTTTTTACGTGGCGGGTTTACCACCAGCCAAGCTGCGCGCCGGCAAACGCCGCGATGGCTACGATCAGCATAATGAGGGTCGTTTTTCTCATTTATGCCCCAGGCGCCGCGTAACCACCGACAAAAAACCATGCTAAAAAAATCACCGCCGTTATAAAAATAACGACCGGGAAGAGGATCCCTATTCTCATATCATCACCTGTTTCGGTTTTTGTAACGCCGTAGAGTGTACGGGGTTAATCCATAGTGAGAAAGCGTGTTTTGCTTTTTCCTTTCTTATCCTGATACATCGCGACATCCGCGTCGCGTAATGCGCTGTCCGGATCGGTTACCCGAGGGTCCACTTCGATAACGCCGACGCTGGCTCCGGGGTATATGAGGTTGACGCTACCCAGCCAGTATTCACCGGCAATACAGGCGCTGAGGCGCGTTTTGAGCAGCGTGACCTGCGCGTTATCTCCTTCACTGTGGGATGTGCTCAACGACGCCACCAGAAACTCATCGCCGCCCAGCCGGCCAATGATATCGTCCTGCTGTTTTTCTTCCGTCAGACGCTTGCCCACTTCAATCAGGAACTGGTCGCCAGCCTCGTGGCCGTAGCGATCGTTAATCAGCTTGAAATCATCCAGATCGATGAACGCGATGACGGTGTTACGCTTAAGGTGCCGCGCCAGGGAAAACAGCGTGGTCAGATCTTCAAAAATGGCGCGACGGTTGGGTAAACCGGTAAGGGCATCCGTGTAAGAGTGCGCGATAAGGGCCGCATTGGCTTCGCGAAGCTGGGTTACCAGCGACTCTTTCTGAATGGACTGGGCAATCAGCCCGGCGAATAACTTCAGAACCTGTTCACCGCGCTCGCTAAGCGGCTTTCTGGCCGTGCTGGTGGCACAAAGCGTTCCGTAGAGTGAACCATCCGCAAGATGGACAGGAATACTCATGTAGGTCGTAATGCCGAGCGCTTTCGCCGCCTCGCACTCCGGCCAGCGTTCGGGAACGTCGTTGCTGAATACGGTGTCGCTATCCAGCGCGCGCTTACACAGCGTTTCATCCCACGGGACGCTCAGCCCCTCAGGGATTGTCATCTGCTTGCTGTTGCGGGCGTAGAGGATATGCTGCAGTCGGGCTTCGATATCTACCTTGGTGAGGTAAGTCGACTCCATGTCAGTCACGATCTCCAGCATCTCCAGCAGCTGACGAACGAGACCTTCAAGGGATTGTTCAGTGGCGAGGGTTTCTGAAACACGGGCAAGGATAATATCCGACATGACGTAGAATGACTCCCAGGCAGAAGACGTCTGCATCTGCATGTTATGCTGAGTTTTTAGACTTCAGGCATAGTAAAACATGAATATAAAAAATTTAATATATGCAGGGAGTGGGCCGCTGGATAGAAAAAAGGCCCCGTTGTTGAGACCGGGGCAAAGACATCTTGATTACGGAATGATGTTCTCTGGTCATATCGAGAACATGCAACACTATAGTGTTGAAAAGTGCAGTTAAAATGGAGAAATCATGGAGAAAGCGGCGATGACCCGTTACCCTTAGACTGTCATGATGTCACAAGGATCAATGAGATGAGATTTCTGCTTCTGGCGCTGGCGCTTCCCCTGGCGGCCTGCACCGCGAAAACAACCCCACCCGATGCGCCGAAACCGCCTCACGCTATCGGTATGGCGAACCCGGCCTCCGTGTACTGCCTGGAGAAAGGCGGGGAACAGATCCCGGTTCAAAGCCCGCAGGGCGTACGCACGGAGTGCAAACTACCGGGCGGCGAAGTGATTGATGAATGGACGCTCTACCGTCGCGATCGTCCGCAACCCACCAGGTGACAGAGGTATATTGCCTGCGATACACTTCTCTTTAGGATTATTCTTAGCCAGCCCCTGGCTACCGTTACCGTGAGAGAAGTATGTTTCAGCTTAAACCGGGCAGCATGGCGATGATCATCGGTGCCCGCACGGCGTCAGGCCGTCGCAATATTGGTAAATCTGTTGAGCTGTTTGGCCTGTGTCAGCCCGGCCTGCGTTTCGTTAACCCGGTCAACGGCGTGATGACGCAATTACCCGCTACCGCCGATCGCGCGCTTTGGCTGGTGACTGGCGATGTTTATGCCTTTGACAATCAGCACGGCTTTGCCTTTGTCCGCGCCGAACATCTGATGCCGCTCACCCCCGATGAAGCGCCGCAAATGCTTGACGAGCTGGCGATCGGCTGATCAGAGATGGCGCAGCCAGTCGGCTAATACCAGGGCGTGATTTTGCTTCGTGTCTTTGGCAGCGTAGAGCAGGGTGACGGTTTGCCTGTTCGCCAGCGTCGCAAGACGCATTCCCTCGTCAGCATGCTGCGCCAGCTCTTCCCTATAGGCCTTACTGAAGGCGGCGAAATCAATGGTTTCGCTATGAAAGGCCTTGCGTAATTCATTCGAGGGCGTGAGCGCTTTACACCATTCATCATACGCGAGGTCCGTCTTTTTAACCCCGCGCGGCCACAGTTTGTCCACCAGCACCCGATAGCCGTCGTCCGGGCCAGCCTGCTCGTATACGCGTTTGCATTGAATCATAATTCCACCCTCCCAATTTAAGGTATTGTGATAATTGCAGAAGATCGGTAGTCTGAGGTTCCTTATGTTATCTGATAATACTCTGGCATAAGGAACCTTTCATGGAACACCTCCCGGTTAAAACGACGCTGCGTATTGCGCTGGTTGGCGATTACAATCCCAGTGTTATTGCGCATCAGGCGATCCCGCTAGCCATTGACGACGCCGCCGCAGTCCTTGACCTCACCGCCGATTACGACTGGCTTGCCACCACGGAGCTGACGAGCCCTGAAGATCTGGTGGGCTACGATGCCATCTGGCTGGTGCCTGCCAGCCCTTATAAAAACACCGAGGCGGCCTTTATCGCCGCGCGCTACGCCCGTGAAAGCGGCGTACCGTTCCTTGGCACCTGCGGCGGATTCCAGCACGCGCTGATTGAGTATGCCCGCAATGTGTTGGGCTGGGCCGATGCGGCACATGCCGAGACGGATACCGAAGGCACCATGGTGATTGCGCCGCTGGCCTGTTCGCTGGTGGAAAAAACCGATGCCATTGAGCTGCGCAAAAATACGCTGATCGCGAAAGCGTACGGCAAGCCGGAAATTGAAGAGGGCTATCACTGTAACTATGGCGTGTCGCCAGCGTTTTCCCAGGCGCTGGAAAGCGGTGATATGCACGTTACGGGCTGGGACGAACAGGGGGAAATTCGCGCCGCAGAGCTGGTTACGCATCCGTTCTTCGTGATTACCTTATTCCAGCACGAGCGTGCCGCGCTGGAAGGCCGTCCGGTCGTGCTGGTGCAGGCGATGCTGCGCGCCGCTCGTGGGTAAAAAAGGCAGACCCGAGGGTCTGCCACACTGTTTAACGGGGGGCGATCTCCCGGTCTCGCCCGGCCAGAACGCCGCAAATAGCCATTATCACGGCGGCCAGGGCGCAGCCCAGAAGCGGGATCCGCCAGTCTCCCGCGCTATCGTGAATTTTCCCCATCAGCGGAGGGCCGCAGGCGGCGAGCAGATAGCCAATCGACTGCGCCATGCCGGACAGCGCCGCAGCCTGGTGCGCAGAGCTGGCGCGCAGGCCGATGAACGTCAGGCCGAGGATCATCGTTGCTCCGGAGCCAAAGCCAAACACCAGCGTCCACATCACCGCCATGTCAGGCATAAACCATAGCCCCGCCGCGCTTACCGCGCACATCAGCGCCACCGCACCTGCGATCCCCCGCTGATCTTTCAGACGGTGGAGTACCAGAGGAACGGCAAGCCCCGGCACGGCCGTGGCCAGCTGCAACAGCCCGTGCACCGAGCCGGCCTGCGCTTCGCTGTAGCCGTGGCTGAGCAATATCGCCGGCAGCCAGCCGATGATGACGTAGTAAATCAGCGAGTTAATCCCCAAAAAGAGCGTCACCTGCCAGGCGAGGGCCGAGCGCCAGATGGCGCGATTATGCAGCGCGCCAGCGCCCGTTACCGTCGCAACGTGTTTCTGACGCCACTGCGGCAGCCAGAGCAGCAGCGCGACCAGCGGAAACGCCATCAGCATCAGCAGCGCGCCATGCCAGCCCGCGCTACCCTGCGCCAGGGGAACAATCATCGCTGAGCCAAAGGCCGCCGAGACGCCCATCGTCAGGGAATAGGCTCCGGTGAGTCGGGCTACCTGGCCCGGGAAGTCACGCTTAATTAATCCGGGTAACAGCACGTTACCGAGCGCAATCCCGCAGCCGATGACCGCCGTTCCGATGAAAAGCAGCGCGGCGGAAGGCAGCGAGCGAAGTGCAATTCCGGCGCAAATCAGCAGCAGGGCGACAAACAGGCTGCGCTCCATGCCGATACGTCGGGCAACGCCTGCGGCAAGCGGTGAGACAAGGGCGAAAGCCAGCAGGGGCAGGGTGGTCAGCAGACCGGTTTGCGCCGTGCTTAAGCCATAATCAAGACGAATAGTGTCGAGCAGCGGGGCTGCGCCGGTAAAGGTGACGCGAAGCGTAGTGGCAATCATCAGGATGCCTGCAATTAACAGCGCGCCGTGTTTTCCTGAGGTGCGAATAGCAGTAGTCATTATGTTCTCATACGTTCAAGCGAGCGCACACAATACCGATTTTCCAGGCGGTTGAAATCAGGCTAAAATGACAGTTTATCGCTAAAATCGGACAAGCTGATGATTGGTCTGGGACTGGACGGCTATGATCCCGATAGCCAGCACGATGCGGCCGTCGCATTTCGTATCCGCGTGGTGGCGGAGGAACAGTATATTCCCCGACATCATCACCGTAAGGGGCAGCTCATTCTGGCCCTCGGCGGCGCGATCACCTGCGAAGTGGAAAATGCCATGCTGATGGTTCCGCCCCAGTACGCCGTCTGGATCCCCGGCCAAATGCCGCACAGCAACAGGGCTACCCCGGGGGCGCAGCTCTGCTTTTTGTTCATTGAACCGGGGGCGGCAAGCTTGCCCGACCGCTGCTGCACCCTGAAAATCTCCCCTCTGGTGCGCGAGCTGATTTTATCCCTGGCGGAAAAATCGCGTGAACAGCTCTCTCTTGCGGCCACGTCGCGCCTGGTGGACGTTCTGTTTGACGAGCTGCCGCTCCAGCGTCAGGAGCATCTGCAGCTGCCCGTCTCGCCCCATCCTAAAATTCGGCTGATGAGCGAGAAAATGGCGGAAGAGCCCGCCGCCTGGCAGACGCTGACGCAGTGGGCGAGCCACTTTGCCATGAGCGAACGCAGCCTGGCGCGGCTGGTGGTGAAAGAGACCGGTTTAAGCTTTCGCCGCTGGCGCCACCAGCTGCAGCTGATTGTGGCCTTACAGCATTTGATTGGTGGGAAATCGGTACAGCAGGTGGCACAGTCACTCGGCTATGACTCTACCACCGCGTTTATCACCATGTTCAGGAAGGGACTCGGCCAGACGCCGGCGCGTTATATGGCCAGCCTGACTACGACTTCCCAATAAACAGAGAGACCAGGCCCGCCGCAATCAGCGGGCCGACCGGCACGCCGCGAAAGAGCGCCACGCCCAGCACGGTGCCCACCAGCAGACCCGCCACCAGCGAGGGCTGGCTGCTCATCAGCGTAACGCCGCGCCCGCCCAGCCACGAAACAAAAATCCCCACCGCGATCGCCACCAGTGATTTCCAGTTTACAAACGAATGCAGCAGCGTTGAGGCGGGAAGCGTGCCGCTGGCGATGGGCGCCATTACCCCGATGGTTAAGATGATGATCCCGATGGTGAGGCCTTGTTTTTCTATCCACGGGAAAAAGCTATTTAACGGGGTCACGCGAACAATAATCAGCACCAGAATCGAGATGGCGACGGTGGTGTTATGGCTGACAAAGCCGAGCGCGGCGAGTGCCAGAAGAATGAGAAGAGTAGGGTCAAACATAGGGAATCCTTGCCAAAATAATCAACTTGCTTACTGTACGCGCAAACGCGACGCAGGGCAGTTTTAAAAAGATTTTATTGCTGTCATAACCTTGTCATTTACGCGGATTAAAACGGAGGCAGATATCGCAAAAGGGGTCGCCATCATGAACGATCACATGTTTGTTGAAACGCTGATTATCTCCTCATCGTTTTTCGCTATTGCCGTTATTCTCGTCGCCTCCGTGCTGTTTCTGGAAAGAAAAGGCTGACAGGGTCGCCAGCCATAGCGGTTACGCTTTGTGGAAGGTCACCAGCTCAGGACGGGCGATGCGCAGGTAATCCTGGGTATCCATAATCACGGATTTCTCCAGCAGGCCGGCGTTAAACGCGATTTCGTCAAAGCGCTCGAACAGCAGCGGGTCGGCAACCAGCGCCAAATCAGGATGGAAGCTAAAGGGCGGGATCGCGCCGAAAACGCAGGCGGTCAGGGTATCGACCTCAGCCGGGCTGGCGAGGGAGGCCTTCAGCCCGCCAAAATGGCGGGCAAGCTGGCTCAGGTCGGCCTGCAGATCGGCGGCGAGGATAGCCAGAACGTGTTTTTTTACGCCGTTTCCCTTCACCTTGCAGACGAGGGCCTTTGCGCCTTGTCGCAGATCGGTCCCGCGAATTTCACTTACCGCTTCACATTTTCCGACCGCCTCGTGCTCCATGACGCGAAACCGCGCGCCCTGCTCGGTGAGTAAGGTAATCAGCTGCTGGTGGGTGCCTGTTCCAATAACGTCGTCAGTCATAACGATTTTCCCGGTGATAATCCAGTATGCAGCGTTCTACATTAGCACGGGATGGGCGGGGTCGAAAGAAAACAGCCAGCGCGTTCGCTGGCTGTTGGGTTATGCGTTGCTGGTAGCAGATTGCTTGTGGAACAGCTCCCTGAACACCGGATAAATATCATCCTGGTCACGGATATGCTGCATGGCAAAATTATCGAACATTGCTTGCAGATGTTCATACTCCCGCCACAGGGTCTGGTGCGCGCGACGGGTAATTTCGATATAGCTGTAGTAACGCACCACCGGCAGAATTTTCTTCGCCAGAATCTCGTGACACAGCGGTGAGTCATCGGCCCAGTTGTCGCCATCGGACGCCTGCGCGGCATAAATGTTCCACTGCGCCGGGTCGTAACGCTCTTTGACCACTTCATCCATCAGCTTCAGAGCGCTTGATACGATGGTCCCGCCGGTCTCCTGCGAGTAGAAAAACTCATGTTCATCTACTTCTTTCGCCTGAGTATGGTGACGAATATAGACCACCTCCACGTTCTTATAGGTTCTGCTCAGGAACAGATAGAGCAGAATATAAAAACGCTTCGCCATATCCTTCGTGGCCTGGTCCATCGAGCCGGAAACGTCCATCAGACAGAACATCACCGCCTGGCTGGAGGGCTCGGGGCGTTTTTCGTAATTCTTGTAGCGCAGGTCGAAGGTGTCGATAAACGGTACCCGTTCGATCTTCGCTCTTAGTTCCGCAATCTCTTTACGCAGGCGCTCCTCTTCCAGCAGTTGCGCTGGTTCCGTGTTTTCCACGACCTTCAGGCTGCTCTCCAGCTCGCGCAGCTCGCGCCGTTTGCCCGCCGTCATGGCCGTTCGTCGCGCCAGTGAATTCTGCAACGAACGCACGACGCTGATATTGGCGGGCACGCCGTTGGCGGTATAGCCCGCGCGATGGGTTTTATATTCATTAAGCTGACGATGCTGATTCTTTTTTAGATTCGGCAGCGCCAGGTCTTCAAACAGCAGGTCGAGATATTCGTCTTTCGAAATCTGGAAGACAAATTCGTCCTGACCTTCACCGTCCTGGCTGGCCTGTCCCTGACCGCTTCCTGAACCACCGCCGCCGCCCTGAGGACGCTCAATTCTGTCGTTCTGAACGAAGTGGTCATTACCTGGGTGTACGCGATGGCGCAGGCCACCTCGCCCCTGATGAAACATCGGTTCGCTGATGTCATCGGTGGGGATGGAGACAGACTCGCCGCTGTCGACGTCGGTCACCGAGCGTTTGTTGATGGCCTCGGAGATAGACTGTTTAATTTGCGCTTTATAACGACGCAAGAAGCGCTGGCGGTTCACCGTGCTCTTGTTTTTGCCGTTAAGACGCCGGTCAATAAACCAGGTCATATACCCCCCGTACTGCATTTGCCAACTTGCATTTTGTAGGCCCGGTCAGCGCGAACCGCCACCGGGCACTTGTTTTTAAGACGATTTACGCACGCGCAGATACCATTCGCAGAGCAGGCGGACCTGCTTGCGGGTGTAGCCTTTTTCCATCATACGGTCGACAAAGTCGTCGTGCTTTTTCTGCTCATCGGTTGAGGTTTTGGCGTTAAACGAGATCACCGGCAGCAGCTCTTCGGTATTGGAGAACATTTTCTTCTCAATGACCGTGCGCAGCTTCTCGTAGCTGGTCCAGTTCGGATTGCGCCCGTTGTTATGCGCTCTGGCGCGCAGGACGAAGTTCACAATCTCGTTACGGAAGTCTTTCGGGTTGCTGATCCCGGCAGGCTTCTCGATTTTTTCCAGCTCCGCGTTCAGGGATTCACGGTCAAACAGCTGGCCGGTATCCGGGTCGCGGTACTCCTGATCCTGGATCCAGAAGTCAGCATAGGTGACGTAACGGTCGAAAATGTTCTGCCCGTATTCTGAATAGGATTCCAGGTAGGCCGTCTGGATCTCTTTGCCAATGAACTCGGCGTATTTCGGGATCAGGTAACCTTTGAGGAACTCAAGGTAGCGTTCAGCCTGCTCCTGCGGGAACTGCTCGCGTTCGATTTGCTGCTCCAGCACGTAGAACAGATGAACCGGGTTGGCCGCCACTTCCGCATGGTCGAAGTTAAAGACGCGGGAGAGGATCTTAAACGCGAAACGCGTGGACAGACCGTTCATCCCCTCGTCGACGCCAGCGTAATCGCGGTACTCCTGATACGACTTCGCTTTCGGGTCGGTATCTTTCAGGCTTTCACCGTCATAGACGCGCATTTTCGAATAGATGCTGGAGTTTTCCGGCTCTTTCAGACGCGAAAGGATGGAGAAGCGCGACAGCGTTTCCAGCGTTCCCGGTGCGCAAGGAGCGTGCACCAGCTCGCTGTGGTTAAGCAGTTTCTCGTAAATTTTGATCTCTTCGGAGATCCGCAGGCAATAAGGCACCTTGACGATGTACACGCGGTCAAGGAAGGCCTCATTGTTTTTGTTATTACGGAAGGTCACCCATTCAGATTCGTTCGAGTGGGCGAGAATAATCCCGTTAAACGGCAGGGCGGAGATACCTTCCGTCCCGTTGTAGTTGCCTTCCTGCGTAGCCGTCAGCAGGGGATGCAGCACTTTAATCGGTGCTTTAAACATCTCGACGAATTCCATAATCCCCTGGTTCGCACGGCACAGCGCGCCTGAGTAACCGTAGGCGTCCGGATCGTTTTGCGCGAAGTTTTCCAGCTTACGGATATCGACTTTACCTACCAGAGCCGAGATATCCTGGTTGTTCTCATCACCCGGTTCTGTTTTGGCGATGGCGATCTGCTCAAGGATAGACGGCCAGACCTTCACCACGCGGAATTTGGTGATGTCGCCACCAAACTCGTGCAGGCGTTTTGCCGCCCACGGCGACATGATGGTCCCGAGATAGCGACGCGGGATGCCATACTCTTTATCCAGAATCTGCGCGTCTTCCTGCGGATTGAACAGGCACAGCGGATGGTCGTTCACCGGGCTGCGTTCACCGTTGGCGCTCAGCACATAGATAGGGACGCGCTGCATCAGCGACTTCAGGCGTTCAGCCAGCGAGGATTTACCGCCACCCACCGGGCCGAGTAAATAGAGGATCTGTTTCTTCTCTTCCAGACCCTGAGCGGCATGCTTCAGATAGGAGACAATCTGTTCGATGGCATCTTCCATACCATAGAACTCTTCAAACGCCGGGTATCGGGCGACCACCCGATTCGAAAAGAGACGGGAAAGCCGAGGCTCCAGGGCAGTGTCAACCATGTTTGGCTCACCAATAGCCATCAATAGCCGTTCTGCCGCATTGGCATAGGCACTGCGATCTTGCCGACAGATGGTAAGAAACTCCTGCAGTGTGAACTCTTCGTCCTTGGCAGCTTCATAGCGCTGGCGATAGTGATCGAATATATTCATGGCATGCCGTCCTTTCGTTTTTTAGCACAGGATAAGAGCCGTTCGTATGAGTAGTGGAGGCTCCCGGAAGAGAATCTCTCGCACCTCACTGCCAGAGCAGCAACCTGTGTGCCAGGTCAGACGCTAAGAACCGCAGGGTGTTCAGGAAAACTCTTCTTAAATTAAAGCGTAGATGGCATTTGCAAAACTTGCATGCCCAGAAAATCTACTTTCAATGACATATCAATAACTCATCCAAAAATTTCCACTGTCGTTATAAGACAAATGCACGTTTTTCATTCAGTGGTCATATAAATGAAAGCGGGTTGTCATCTGAAAAGTTAAAAATAACGGGTTAATCAGACTGATTAGCAGGCAAAAAATTTTGGGATGTACGGGAATGGCGGTTACACTTCATCCGCTGATTATTTGACTACAGGAAAGAATGGATTGTGACCAAACTCAAACTTCTGGCATTAGGCATCTTTGCCGCGACCGCAGTGAACACCGCACAGGCGGAAAGTCAGTGGACGGTTGGCGCGGGTGTTGGCGTCATTAACAGCCCGTATAAACAGTATGACCGTGATGTTTATCCTGTTCCCGTTATCACCTATGAAGGCGACAACGTCTGGTTCCGCGGGCTCGGCGGCGGCTACTATCTCTGGAACGATAAGGCCGATAAGCTCTCCATCATGGCCTATTACGACCCAACGCACTTCAAGCCGGGTGACAGCGACAGCCATGCGCTTCGCCAGCTCGACAAGCGTAAAAGCACCATGATGGCCGGGCTCTCTTATGTACATAACACCGAGTATGGCTTCCTGCGTACGGCCCTGGCGGGTGATACGCTGGATAACAGCAACGGCTTTATCTGGGATCTGGCGTGGTTGTACCGCTACACCAACGGCGGGCTCACCCTGACGCCGGGTATCGGTGTGCAGTACAACAGCGAGAACTACAACGACTACTATTACGGCGTCTCTAAAAACGAGTCCCGCCGCAGTGGTCTGAAAAGCTACAGTGCAGATGACGGCTGGGATCCTTACCTGGAGCTGACCGCGAGCTACAACTTCCTTGGCGACTGGAGCGTGTACGGTACCGGCCGCTATGAGCGTCTGAGCGACGAAGTGAAGGATAGCCCGATGGTCGATAAGTCCTGGGCAGGCATCTTCTCTGTGGGTGTGAGCTACAAGTTCTGATTGTGCACTAATATCGTGCAATTGATGCATTAAAACGGGGCGCTTGCGCCCCGTTTGCTTTAGCGTGGTGCAGAGAATTTATCGCTTAACAATGCGAATCGTCTGCCCTAAACGAGACGGTTTTTCTTCACTCGCTTTCTGCGGGTTGGTCACGCGAGCCGTTTCCACGCAGACAAACGTTTTGTAGCCATCATCCGTCATGTCGGCCATGCTGACGGACAGCGCCGGACCCGGGTTCCAGCCCACCACGTCGCTGTGATGATGATGGACCACTTCAATGCCGCGGTTCAGGGCGCCGTCGTGGATCACGCTGCACGCTTCCGGGTGCAGGTAAACGCGGTCGGTACGGTCAGGGAATGCCTGAACACCGTCGCTCAGTTTGCCTTCTTTCGCGTTATCGACTTTATCAATATAGGTATCGCCAAGGCCGCTCACCTTCACGGCGCTGATATCACCCACGTTGAAATAGGTGTGCAGGGCAGAGGTGGTTTCGAACTCGCCGTGAGCTTCCAGTTCGATTTCACAGGTTTTACCCAGTTTGAAGCGGGCATACAGGGTGAAATCGTGCGGCCAGAGGGCGCGGGTTTCATCGTTTGCCTGCAGCTCAAAGGTCAGCGCTGCGCCGTTGTCATCTTCGTTATGCGCTTTCAGAGTCCACTGCTGGTTGCGGGCAAAACCGTGAGACGGCAAACCCGGCTGTGCGGACGGGCCGAACCACGGCCAGCAGATCGGCACGCCGCCGCGAATAGCCGCCCCTTTTTTGAAGGAGGTCGCATCGCTCAGCCACAAACCTTCGGCTTCACCTTCCGGTTTCCAGGAGAGCAGGTGCGCGCCGTTCAGCGCCACGGAAGCTTTAACGCGTGGGTGGTCAACGACGATAACGTCGGCACCGTCAATCTGACGGCGGGAGAGCACAGGGGTAAGTTGTTCGACTACCGGAAGTGCAAAAATTTTATTAATCATTAAGCAATCCTCTGTCTTATAAATAAAAAAAGGCGACCGAAGTCGCCTTTTTGGATCAAGCACTCATCTCAACTTATTTAGAGATGTGAGCGATCAGGTCCAGTACTTTGTTAGAGTAGCCAGTTTCGTTGTCGTACCAGGAAACCAGTTTAACGAAGTTGTCGTTCAGTGCGATACCTGCTTTAGCATCGAACACGGAAGTGCAGATTTCGCCGTTGAAGTCGGTAGAAACAACGTCGTCTTCGGTGTAGCCCAGAACGCCTTTCATTGCGCCTTCGGAAGCAGCTTTGATTGCTTTCTTAATTTCTTCATAAGAAGCAGCTTTTTCCAGACGAACGGTCAGGTCAACAACGGATACGTTAGGAGTTGGAACGCGGAACGCCATACCAGTCAGTTTGCCATTCAGTTCTGGCAGTACTTTACCTACAGCTTTAGCAGCACCGGTAGAGGATGGGATGATGTTCTGAGCCGCGCCACGGCCGCCGCGCCAGTCTTTGTGAGACGGGCCATCAACGGTTTTCTGAGTAGCGGTGGTTGCGTGAACGGTAGTCATCAGACCTTCGATGATGCCGAAGTTGTCGTTGATAACTTTAGCCAGCGGTGCCAGGCAGTTGGTGGTGCAGGATGCGTTAGACACGATATCCTGGCCAGCGTAAGTTTCGAAGTTTGCACCACGAACGAACATTGGGGTGTTGTCTTTGGAAGGACCAGTCAGAACAACTTTCTTCGCACCCGCAGTGATGTGTTTACGTGCAGTTTCGTCGGTCAGGAAGATACCGGTTGCTTCAGCAACAACGTCAACACCGATTTCGTTCCATTTCAGGTTAGCTGGGTCTTTTTCAGCAGTAACGCGGATGGTTTTGCCATTAACAACCAGGTGGCCGTCTTTCACTTCAACGGTGCCGTCGAAACGACCGTGAGTTGAGTCGTACTTCAGCATGTACGCCATGTATTCAGCGTCCAGGAGATCGTTGATACCAACGATTTCGATGTCAGAACGTTTCTGAGCAGCACGGAAAACAATACGGCCGATACGGCCAAAACCGTTGATACCTACTTTGATAGTCATATATTCCACCAGCTATTTGTTAGTGAATAAAAGGTTGCCTGTAAAATTACAAAAACCTTACGCAGCGTCAAGCGGAATCGTGTCAATCATTGCGACAAATCAATCCTGTGACTAACGTTTGTGCGACTGACTCGCCTCACTTTCCCTTTGAGCTTGCACCCATATGGGGGCTGAGCCGGGATTTTAAAGTCCTCGCAGGATAAAAATGTGAACATGATCACAATTGCCTGACCGCTTATTCGCGACACATAAGTTTAGATCAAAAGTGCACGCAAGGGTGTTAATGTTTTGTTAGAATCCGGGTTGAAAGATGTCTGTTTCTACAGCGAGATGTAAGCATATGTCGAACCAACGTAACCCTGACGATTTGAAAAAAAACCTCACAGAAATGCAGTTTTACGTGACGCAGAATCACGGAACGGAACCGCCGTTCACCGGGCGTTTACTGCACAACAAGCGAGACGGCGTCTACCACTGTCTGGTCTGTGATGCCCCGTTGTTCAATTCACAAACGAAATTTGATTCTGGCTGCGGCTGGCCGAGTTTTTACGAGCCGGTGAGCGATGAGGCCATCCGCTACCTGACCGACTCGTCGCACGGCATGGTGCGCACGGAAATTCGCTGCGGCAACTGCGATGCGCACCTTGGGCACGTCTTCCCGGATGGCCCACAGCCTACGGGCGAGCGTTTCTGCGTAAACTCTGCCTCAATGAGCTTCACCGATGATGAGAACGGTGACCAGATTAAGGGTTGAAAAAACGATTCAGCAAATTATTCCTTTGAAAGGGCGCGAGTGTGAATATTGATGACATGATTAGCGGCATGACGCCGGAAATTTATCAGCGTCTGGTGACCGCCGTAGAACTGGGAAAATGGCCCGACGGCGTCGCGCTGACGCCGGAGCAAAAAGAGAACAGTTTGCAGCTGGTGATGCTGTGGCAGGCGCGCAATAACACCGACGCGCAGCACATGACGATCGACACCAAAGGCCAGATGGTGATGAAGAGCAAGCGCGAGCTGAAAGAAGACTTCGGCATCACGCCGAAGCCGATTGCGACGATGAAAATGCAATAACGGTGCGGGTTGATACCCTCTCCCACAGGGAGAGGGCGTAAAAGACTACGCCTGCGTTTCCAGCCAGTCTTCGAGCGTATACAGCGTCGCGCCTTCCGCAGCCATATCCATAAACGCCTGAGCGCTGTCCTGCGGGTGAATGTTTACCCCGCGGCAGCCGTCGGTGATGACGCTGACGGTATAACCTAACTGGAGCGCGTCCAGCACGGTAAACTTCACGCAGTAATCCGTCGCCAGGCCCAGCACGATCAGCTCCGTGATTTCGTGATGACGTAACCACGCGTCCAGCGCCGTTTTCTGGCGATGCCCGTTATCAAAAAACGCGCTATAGCTGTCGATAGCCGGGTTTTCACCTTTATGGAACACCGCATCGACGGCTTTCTGATTCAGGAGCGGATGCAGCTCCGCGCCTTCCGTCTGCTGTACGCAGTGATCCGGCCAGAAGGTTTGCGCCAGCCCGTCGAGTTCACCCTGAGTGAAAGGCTCGACGTTGTGCTGGCTGGCAAAGCTGCCGTGGTTCGCCGGATGCCAGTCCTGGCTTGCGACAACCGCTTCGCCGCGGGCTTTGCACCAGTCAATCAGCGTGTTTGCCACGTCAACGGTGCTGTCACCTTCGGCGACGGCCAGCGCACCGCCCGCGCAGAAATCATTTTGCAAATCGACCAGTAGCAGGGCGCGTTGCTTCATGAGCACTCCTTATTCGTCCGGGGTCAGCTCGCCGCGCAGGTTTTGCATCATCGCGCTGCGAATGGACTGAATGTCCAGATCCTGACTCAGTAAATAGTGAAGTTTAGTCAGCGTTGCCTCAACGGTCATATCGAAGCCGCTGATGACTCCCGCATGCGCCAGCGCGTTGCCGGTGGCATAGCCGCCCATGTTGACCTTTCCGGACATGCACTGGGTCAGGTTCACGACCACAATTCCGCGCTCGCTGGCTTCCTGGAGCTCTTTCAGGAATTCGCCGTTCTGCGGGGCATTACCTACGCCATAGGAGCGCAGAATCAGCGCTTTCACCGGCTGGCGAAGGAAGTTACGCACCACGTCGGCAGAGATACCCGGGTAGATAGTGACCACGCCAATCGGTTGCGGAGTGATCGGATGCACGATCAGCTCGCCGGCGGTGTTCGGCGCAGGCGGCGTGCCCAGACGACGGATATGAATTCCGGCCTCCAGCAGCGGCTGCAGGTTAGGGGAGGCGAAGGCGTCAAAACCGTCGGCATGGGCTTTGGTGGTGCGGTTGCCGCGATACAGACGGTTATTAAAGAATAGCGACACTTCGTTGATCGGGTAATTCGCCGCCACGTACAGGGAGTTCAGCAGGTTGATCTGCCCGTCCGAGCGCAGCTCCGCCAGCGGGATTTGCGACCCGGTGACGATAACCGGCTTGCTCAGGTTCTCCAGCATAAAGGAGAGCGCCGAGGCGGTAAACGCCATGGTGTCGGTGCCGTGCAGGATCACGAAGCCGTCGTACTGGTCGTAATGGGCTTTAATGTCATCCGCGATGTGCTGCCAGTCTTCCGGCGTCATGTCGGAGGAGTCCATCAGCGGCTCGTATTCGTGGATGGTGAAGTCAGGCATTTCCGGACGGTGGAATTCCGGCATCAGCGCAAGCTGACGCTGAAGGTGGCCGGAGACAGGGATATAGCCATTTTCAGAGCGCTGCATACCGATGGTACCGCCAGTGTAGGCTACATAAATCGATTTCTTCTGCATGGTAGTGAGTTCTTGTTCTTCAAAAGAAAAAAATCCCCTCTTCGCGGGAAGAGGGGACGGTTTTTAACGGACGTTAGCGCAGGTCAGGCAAAACGCGTAACGACTCTGTGGATCGTTAAAGGCCGCGAGCTTATCGCTTTCCGCCTTCATCGCTTTCGCCGCTGTGGCGACTGGCGCAGGCAGGTAAGCCTGCATCGCCTCCGGCAGCATGGCGCGTACCGAGCCGGACATGCTGTCCATGACCATATCGAAGAACGAAGGCTCGTCCTGGTAATACTCGATATGCCATTGCTTGAGCTTCGCCAGCTCGGCGGCTTTTTTCACCGCGTCATCGAAGTCGCCCAGGCTGTCCACCAGACCGTTGCTCTTCGCATCCTGGCCGGTCCAGACGTGTCCCTGTGCGATCTGGTCGATCTGCTCAGGCGTCTTTTTACGCGAGTCCGCCACCAGGGTGATAAAGCGCTTATAGCCGTTCTCAATGCTGAGCTGCATCATCTCAGAGACTTCTGGCGGCAGGGATTTGGTCACCGACACATCCGCCAGCGGAGAGGTGGCCACGCCATCGGTATGCACGCCCAGAGAATCCAGGCTGTTTTCCACGGTGTTGATCACCCCGAAGATGCCAATCGAACCGGTCAGCGTGCTTGGGTTGGCCACGATGTAGTTGGCTGGCGTTGAGATCCAGTAACCCCCGGAGGCGGCCATTCCGCCCATGGATACGACGACCGGCTTGCCGGCGGCACGCGCCGCAGCCAGTTCAGCGCGGATCACCTCGGAGGCGCTGACGCTGCCGCCAGGGCTGTTCACCCGCAGGACGATCGCTTTCACTTTTGGATCCAGACGAGCATCGCGGATTTGTGACGCGGTAGTATCGCCGCCCACGTTCCCCGGAGTCTCCTGACCGTCCATAATGGCGCCGTTGGCAAAGACCACCGCGACGCTGTCACCGTTCTCATCCGGCTTTTTCGTCGAGTAATCATACATGCTGATGGCGCTGTAATTTTTATCCTCTTTGCTCCAGCCAAACTGCTTGCTCAGGGATTTTTCAATCTCGGCGCTGGTGCCCAGGGCATCAACCAGTTTGTTATCGAGCGCATATTTTGCGGTATCACCGTCAACCTTACGCAGGCCATCCAGCACGCCCTGTGCGCCCGGGAACGCCTGCTCAGGCGTAATCTGGCGGTTGGCGGCAACGGTGCCGAGATAGTTCTGCCACAGCTCGCCAATCCAGCGGCTGTCCGCTTCACGGGCGGCTGGAGACATGTCGTCGCGGATAAACGGCTCGACGGCTGATTTATACGTGCCGACGCGGAAGACGTGGGTGGTAACCTTAAGCTTGTCGAGCAGGGATTTATAGTACAGGCCGTTGGTGGCAAACCCGTGCAGATCGACCGTGCCCTGTGGGGAGAGCCAGATCTTATTGGCGAAGCTCGCCAGGTAATATTGCCCCTGGCTGTAGCTGTCGCCCACGGCAATCACCGGCTTGCCGCTGTCGCGGAATTCGCGCAGCGCTTTACCGATGTACTGCATTGAAGGCTGATCGCCCCCGGCAAAATCTTTCAGATCCAGCACGATTCCGGTGATGTTGCGGTCATCTTTCGCCTGGCGGATGGTATCGACGATATCGAACAGGGAGTTTTCCTGCAGACGGTCTGACGTCGCGCCAAACAGCTGGCGGCTGATTGCCCCCAGACGGTTGCTGGCGGACGGTTTATCAACGATAACGCCGGTGATATCGAGTAACAGGGCCCCGCGAGTCGAATGCTGCGCCTGATTCGCGTTGCTGATATGCATCCAGATGCCCGCGCAAACCAGAACCAGGAAGATGAAAAAGATGTTCATCACCAGGTTGCGGACGAAGTTGAGCAGTCGCCACGTCCATTTAAAGAAACCGGCAATGATTCGCCAAAGGGTTCGCATGTATTCTCCCTAACCAGAAAATGACTGTTTCCGTCGCCACTGGACGGTAATGTTGGGTTATCGTAATGACCCAACCGCCACTTGTCAGCAGGAATCGCCTGCCAGGCTGTAACAAAATCTGCCGTCGTGTTAATTTTGTGAGTAAATTTCAAGAAAGGAGTTAACCAATGGACGCACTCGAACTGCTTGTTAACCGCCGTAGCGCTTCCCGTCTGGCCGAACCTGCCCCGGCAGGCGAGCAGCTGGAGAATATTCTGCGTGCCGGCATGCGTGCCCCCGATCACGGCACGCTGCAGCCGTGGCACTTCTTTGTGATTGAAGGCGAAGGCCGCGATCGTTTCAGCCAGCTGCTGGAGCAGGGCGCGATTGCCGCCGGGCAGGATGAGAAAGGTATCGACAAGGCGCGCAATGCCCCGTTCCGCGCCCCGATGATTATCGCCGTCGTGGCGAAATGCCAGGCTGACCATAAGGTGCCGATCTGGGAACAGGAAATGTCCGCAGGCTGTGCGGTGATGGCGATGCAGATGGCCGCCGTCGCGCAGGGCTTCAACGGCATCTGGCGTACCGGTGCGCTGACCGAAAGCCCGGCGGTCCGTGACGGTTTTGGCTGCGGTGAGCATGACAAAATTGTCGGTTTCCTCTATATCGGCACCCCGCAGCTTAAAGCCTCCAGCACCATCAGCATTCCGGACACCACGCCTTTCGTCAGCCATTTCTGATAACGCACCTAAACTGTCTGGATTCTGAGCATCTGCCGCAGAATTCAGACAGTCATACTTACCTCTTTATGGAATGAGCGCTACCATAGCGCGATTGAGATGACAGGAGACGTCCATGAGCGAGCAAACCATTCGTTTAACGCAGTACAGCCACGGAGCCGGTTGCGGTTGTAAAATTTCGCCGAAAGTGCTGGAGACCATCCTGCACAGTGAACAGGCGAAGTTTGTCGACCCGAACCTGCTTGTCGGCAACGAAACGCGTGACGATGCTGCAGTTTATGACTTAGGTAACGGCACCAGCATTATCAGTACTACCGACTTCTTTATGCCGATTGTCGACAACCCGTTCGACTTCGGGCGCATTGCGGCCACCAACGCCATCAGCGATATCTTCGCGATGGGCGGTAAGCCGATCATGGCGATTGCCATTCTGGGCTGGCCGATCAACACCATCCCGCCGGAAGTGGCCCGTGAAGTGATTGATGGCGGTCGTTTTGCCTGCCAGCAGGCGGGGATTGCCCTGGCCGGCGGTCACTCTATTGATGCGCCGGAGCCAATCTTTGGCCTGGCCGTTACCGGCGTGGTGCCGACCGAGCGCGTGAAGCGCAACAGCACCGCGCAGGCGGGCTGCAAACTGTTCCTCACCAAGCCGCTGGGCATTGGCGTGCTGACCACCGCCGAGAAAAAATCCCTGCTGAAACCGGAGCACAAAGGCCTGGCAACGGAAGTCATGTGCCAGATGAACCTCGCCGGTGCGGCGTTTGCCAATATCGACGGCGTGAAGGCGATGACCGACGTCACCGGTTTTGGCCTGCTGGGACACCTCTCCGAAGTGTGTCAGGGCGCGGGCGTGCAGGCGCAGGTCTGGTATCAGGACGTGCCGAAGCTGCCGGGCGTGGAGGAGTATATTGCTCAGGGCGCTGTCCCGGGCGGTACCCAGCGCAACTTCGCCAGCTACGGTCACCTGATGGGCGAAATGCCTGAGGAGTGGCGCAACCTGCTGTGCGATCCGCAAACTTCCGGCGGCCTGCTTCTGGCGGTCACGCCGGAATCCGAAGCCGAGGTTCAGGCCACTGCCGCCGAGTTCGGCATCACCCTGACGGCCATCGGCGAGCTGGTGACCGCGCGCGGCGGTCGTCCGATGATTGAGATCCGTTAATTCGATGCGGTTGTTTATTGCCGAAAAGCCGAGCCTGGCCCGCGCCATCGCTGATGTGCTGCCTAAACCGCATCGCAAAGGTGACGGCTTTATCGAATGCGGTAACGGGCAGGTGGTCACCTGGTGTATCGGTCACCTGCTTGAGCAGGCGCAGCCGGATGTCTATGACAGCCGCTACGCTCGCTGGAATTTAAACGATCTGCCCATCGTGCCGGAAAAATGGCGCCTGCAGCCCCGACCTTCGGTCACCAAACAGCTCAACGTGATTAAGCGCTTCCTGCATGAAGCCGCTGAGATCGTGCACGCGGGTGACCCGGACAGGGAAGGACAGCTGCTGGTGGATGAGGTGCTGGACTATCTTGAACTGGCGCCGGAAAAGCGCCAGCAGGTGCAACGCTGTCTGATCAACGATCTCAACCCGCAGGCCGTCGAGCGGGCGATTTCGCGCCTGCGCGCCAACAGCGAGTTTATTCCGCTGTGCGTCTCGGCTTTAGCCCGCGCCCGCGCCGACTGGCTGTACGGCATCAACATGACCCGCGCGTACACCATTCTTGGGCGCAACGCGGGCTATCAGGGCGTGCTTTCAGTGGGGCGCGTGCAGACGCCGGTGCTGGGGCTGGTGGTGCGTCGCGACGAAGAGATTGAGAACTTCGTCGCCAAAGATTTTTTTGAAGTGAAAGCGCATATCGTCACGCCTAAAGACGAGAGCTTTACCGCCGTCTGGCAGCCGAGCGACGCCTGCGAATCGTATCAGGATGAAGAAGGGCGTTTGCTGCACCGTCCGCTGGCGGAGCATGTGGTTAACCGCATTACCGGACAGCCGGCTATCGTCACCAGCTATAACGATAAACGGGAATCAGAACCCGCGCCGCTGCCGTTCTCGCTGTCGGCCCTGCAGATTGAGGCCGCGAAGCGCTTTGGCCTCAGCGCGCAGAACGTGCTGGATATCTGCCAGAAGCTCTATGAAACCCATAAGCTCATCACCTACCCGCGTTCGGACAGCCGCTATCTGCCGGAAGAGCACTTTGCCGGTCGCCACTCGGTGATGGACGCCATCGGCGTGCACGCGCCGGATCTGCTCCCGCAGCCTGCGGTAAACCCGGACACCCATAACCGCTGCTGGGATGACAAAAAAGTCGATGCCCACCACGCGATTATCCCGACGGCCCGCGCCAGCAGCGTCAACCTGACCGAGAACGAAGCGAAGGTCTATCACCTGATTGCCCGTCAGTACCTGATGCAGTTCTGCCCGGACGCGGTATTCCGCAAGTGCGTGATTGAGCTTGAGATTGCCAAAGGTAAGTTTGTCGCCAAAGCGCGTTTCCTCGCAGAAGCGGGCTGGCGCACGCTGCTCGGTAACAAAGAGCGCGACGAAGAGAACGACGGCACGCCGCTGCCGGTGGTCGCCAAAGATGACGAACTGCTGTGCGAGAAGGGCGAAGTGGTTGAACGTCAGACCCAGCCTCCGCGCCATTTCACCGATGCAACGCTGCTGTCGGCGATGACCGGGATCGCCCGGTTCGTTCAGGATAAAGATCTGAAGAAGATCCTGCGCGCCACCGACGGTCTGGGAACGGAAGCGACGCGAGCGGGGATCATCGAGCTGCTCTTTAAGCGCGGCTTCCTGGAGAAAAAGGGACGCTATATCCACTCAACGGAGCCGGGCCGGGCGCTAATCCACTCTCTGCCGGAGCTGGCCGCCAGGCCGGACATGACCGCACACTGGGAATCTGTGCTGACGCAGATCAGCGAGAAGCAGTGCCGCTATCAGGACTTTATGCAACCGCTGGTCGGGACGCTTTATCAGCTGATCGATCAGGCGCGCAGCACGCCGGTGAAAACGTTCAGAGGGATGGTTGCGCCCGGTAGTGGCGCGAAGAAACCGTTTAAAAAGAAAAAGAGCGCGGCCTGACACACGGTTTTCGCCCTCTCCCCGTGGGAGAGGGCCGGGGTGAGGGCACCTGGCCGCACGCGATAAACCTTAAATCACGCCCTGACCAATCATCGCATCCGCCACCTTCACGAACCCGGCGATATTCGCCCCGCGCACGTAGTTGGTTTGCGACGCCTCGCCGCCGTACTCCACGCAGGCATGGTGAATATCCAGCATGATGTGGTGCAGGCGCGCATCCACTTTCTCCGCCTTCCAGCCGAGACGCGCGGCGTTTTGCGCCATCTCGAGGCCTGAGGTCGCCACGCCGCCCGCGTTAGCGGCCTTGCCCGGCGCAAACAGCACGCCCGCCTCAAGGAACAGATCCGTCGCATCGATGGTGGTAGGCATATTCGCCCCTTCGGCCACCGCTTTTACGCCGTTGCTAATCAAGGTGCGCGCGGCGTCGACGTCCAGCTCGTTCTGGGTGGCGCACGGCAGGGCGATATCCACCGGCACGCCCCACGGCTGTTTCCCTTCCAGGTAGGTCAGGCCAAGCTCCCGGGCATAATCCGCCACGCGGCCGTCGCGGCTGGCTTTGATTTCACACAGGCGCGCCAGCTTCTCTGCCGTGAAGCCTGCTTCATCCACCACCGTGCCGCTGGAGTCAGAGGCGGTCACCACGCGGGCGCCAAGCTGCATCGCTTTCTCAATAGCGTACTGCGCCACGTTACCGGAGCCGGAGACCGCCACGCGCATGCCTTCAAAGCCTAAACCGTGACGCTTGAGCATCGCCTCGGTGAAGTAAACCAGGCCGTATCCTGTTGCTTCCGGGCGGATCAGGCTCCCGCCAAACGACAGCCCCTTGCCGGTAAAGACGCAGGCGCTGTTGTTGGAGAGCTTTTTCATCATCCCGGCCATAAAGCCCACTTCACGTCCGCCCACGCCGATATCACCGGCAGGAACGTCGGTATCCGGGCCGAGGTGGCGGTAGAGTTCGGTCATCAGCGCCTGGCAGAAGCGCATCACTTCCCCTTCGCTTTTGCCTTTCGGGTCGAAATCGCTGCCGCCTTTCCCGCCGCCCATCGGTAGCGTGGTGAGGGCGTTTTTAAAGGTCTGCTCGAAGCCGAGGAATTTCAGAATCGACAGGTTCACGGACGGATGAAAACGCATGCCGCCCTTAAACGGGCCAATCGCCGAGTTAAACTGAACGCGCCACGCGCGGTTAACCTGTACCTGGTTGCGATCGTCAACCCACGTCACGCGGAACTGGATCACGCGCTCTGGCTCGATCAGGCGTTCAAGCAGAGACATCTGGCGATAACGCGGGTTTTGTTCAAGGAAGGGCCACAGGGTGGTCATAACTTCACGCACGGCCTGAGCGAACTCGCTTTGGTGCGGGTCGCGCTGCTGAACATGGGCAAGGAAACTTTCCAGAGAGCGTGTCTGATCCATAGATATAAGAACCTCTTATCGTATTTTATGTTTATTACTTATGCGATTTGTGTTGTTTTTTTGACTATACCACCCGTACCGCTTTGTGAGGCAAGCAGAAATTTATAACGAAAGGGAAATTAATGAGAGGGCGGGCGTCATAACGAAAAGCGATGAAGAGATAAATTAAAGGTTCCGCTCTGGTTTACCGTTATAGTCAATATCAGGACACAACAGGAAGACAAGTCGATGAACCGTTATGTGATGACCGCGTTATGTTTGATGTTTACCGCTGGCGCTCAGGCTGACCGCATTCGTCCGGATGTGGAAGTGAATGTGCCGCCGGAAGTGTTTAGCTCCAGCGGCCAGAATCAAACGGTGCAGCCCTGCAATCAGTGCTGTATCTATCAGAATCAGAACTACTCGGAAGGGGCCGTTGTGAAAGCGGACGGCATTCTGCTGCAGTGCCAGCGCGACGAGCGCGCCATCAGCACGAACCCGCTGGTCTGGCGTCGCGTAAAATAATAAACGCTTCCAGCAGCGGAATATCCGCGGGGGCTAAGGGGTAGCCAAACGCCTCTTCCGGCGTACACCACGCCAGCGCGCTGTGGTAGTGCGCCGTGATATCGCCGCGGAAAGCAGGAACGTGCCAGGCATGCAGGTTAATCAACCGCTGCGAGACTTCCCGCTGGTGGCTTGCCACGTATCGTCCCGGCAGGGCGTCAATGCCCAACTCTTCACGCAGCTCGCGGATAAGCGCTTCTGGCTGGGTTTCTCCGGCCTCGACTTTACCGCCTGCAAATTCCCACATTCCCGGCTGGTCGGCGTGGACAGGGCGCTGCGCCAGTAAAATGTTGCCGTCTTTTTCGATGATGGCGGCAACGACATCGAGTGTTTTCAGCATGGTCGTCAATAATTGATAGCGAAAAAAGACATATTATCGTGCCCTTTCTCAGAGTCCAGTAAACAGGAGAATCAGGTGAAAGAGTCCCCCGCCTGGGTTGCCCCCCTCGAATCCCTTCCCGCCAGCCTAAAACCGATAGCCGCCATGCAGAAAAAGCATTTTGGCGCGGTGCTGAATCCCACCCGCTGGTGGGGGCGAATGCCGCGTCTGTTCTGGCTGGTGGCGCTGTTTGTCGGCTTTCTGGAGCGTCGTCACGCGCGCCTGACGCCCGCGCTGCGCTCGCTGCTCATGACGCGGGTATCCCAGCTCTGTCACTGCGCTTTCTGCATTGATGCCAATAGCCTGCGTCTGGCCGAGCGCTGCGGCACGCTGGATAAGGTTCAGGCCGTGAGCGACTGGCAGGATTCCGCCTTGTTCACCGAGCAGGAGCGCGCGGCGCTGGCCTACGCCGAGGCGATGACCGCCACGCCGCCCCGGGCGGATGAGACAGTCAGAACGGCGCTGAAACGCCACTTCACGGACGATGCCATTACCGAGATGACGGCGCTGATTGCGTTTCAGAATCTCTCCGCCCGTTTTAATGCCGCGCTGGATATTCCGGCGCAGGGGCTGTGCGCCACGTTTAGCGAGACTCCCCATGCTTGACCGTCACCTGCACCCGCGGGTTAAGCCCGCTCTGAATCGTCTGGTTTCCGTTCTGGATAAGCCGGGCATCACGCCCGACGGATTAACCCTGACCGGGTTTGCCATCGGCGTGCTGGCGCTGCCGTTTCTGGCCCTCGGCTGGTATCCGGCTGCGCTGGCTGCCATCGTGCTTAACCGCCTGCTGGATGGTCTGGACGGCGCGCTGGCGCGCAGGAGAGGGCTGACCGATGCGGGGGGATTTCTTGATATCGCGCTCGATTTTCTGTTCTACGCCCTGGTGCCGTTTGGCTTTGCGCTCGCGGCTCCCGCAGAGAATGCGCTGGCGGCCGCCTGGCTGCTGTTTGCGTTTATCGGTACCGGCAGCAGCTTTCTGGCGTTTGCGGCGCTGGCCGCAAAGCACGACATCGACAACCCCGGCTATGCGCACAAGTCGTTTTATTACATCGGTGGGTTAACGGAAGGGACGGAGACCATCGCGCTGTTCGTGCTGTGCTGCCTGTTCCCGGCGCACTTTACGCTGTTCGCGTGGGTATTCGGCGCGCTGTGCTGGCTGACCACCACAACGCGCGTCTGGAGCGGCTATGTGACGCTAAAGTCACTCACCCGTTAGAGCGCACTCTCTGGCCCGCGCTCTCCGGTGGTGACCGGGTTCTGCGGGTGACTGCTCCATTCGTACCAGCCGCCGTCATAGACGGCGACATTCTTCCAGCCCATCGCCCGGGCGTACATAAAGGTTTCTGACGCCCGCCACCCGGTGCCGCAGTAAAACGCGACGTGCTGTTCCGGCAGAATATTCCAGCGCTTCCACTGGGCGGCGATATCGTCCGCGCTGCGCATGGTGCCATCCGGGTTATGGAAATCTTCCATATGGGTCGCGTCGCTGCCCGCATGACCCCAGCGGGCACCGGCAATTTCACCTTTTGGCTTGATGTAGCTGTAGCCGCTGGTTTCGCCGATGAACTCCGGCCACGAACGAATGCTGACCAGGGAGGCATCCTGACGGTGCAGCATCCCGCGCGCCTGTTCCATATCAACCATCAGCTGCGGCTGGCCGGGGATCGGCGCGCCGAAATCGGGGGCAGGCGCCACTTTGCCGGGCGTGCCGCGTTCAACCGGCAGGCCTGCATCGGACCACGCCTTCCAGCCGCCGTCGAGAATACGCACATCCTTCACGCCCGCATACAGCATGATCTGCGCCACGCGCGCGGCGGCGTAAACGTCACGGCCATACAGAATGACGGTGGTGTCGTGACGGATCCCGTGCTTCGCCAGCATCGCTTTCAGCTTGTCGTCGGAGACTTTATTCCACAGCGGCTCGCTTTCCACCTCGTTGGTGTCGATGTAGCCCGCGCCGGGAATGTGGTTTAGCAGGTAAAACTTCGGTGCGCCCCAGGCGGCTTCAATCACTTTCCAGTCCCCCGCCGGCGCGGTGGTCACGGGTTTACCCTGCTGGAGGCGGTGGATCCACTGCGGGTAAACCAGCAGTTCAAAGTGAGGCAGGCGCTGAAGGCGGTCGGGCGTCTGCAGAGCGTCGCTGAGCAGCGAGACGTTGCGGTATCCGGCTTTCTCCAGGCGGGATTTCACCGCCAGGTTATCGTTCTCGTCGCCGTAGAGGGCGATGGCCGTCGCGGGCGTAAGCTGATGCTGTTTTGCCCAGCTCGCAATCTGCTCGTCGCTCATTGCGCCCAGCCAGGCGGCAGCCAGGTTGAGTGCGGCGGGTTCATGCCCGGAGGGGCCGCTGAGGGTCTGCGGCCAGCCGTTATAGAACGCGCTGGGGCGGGTGTCGACAGGCGTGCCGTGCTGTGCCTGAAGCTGGGAGAGCGTCATCGCGTTGGCCAAATCAGCCGCCAGAGAGGAAAAGGATGCGAGGCCGCAGAACAGGGCCAGCGCGGTCAGTTGAGAAACACGTTTCATCGAATAACCTGACGTCAGTAAAAGAGGGGGGCATTGTCGTCTCTCCCGAAACGGAAAACATTGCGTTAGCACATTATTGCCAGCGAGAAATCTCAATCAGCTCGCCGCCGGGCGGAATATCGTCCTCATCGTGCGTGACCAGCACCACCGGGATATTGCGCGCGCGGACGGCGCCAAAAACCCATGTCCGAAACGTCGTGCGCAGCGTTTTATCGAGGCGGCTGAACGGTTCGTCCAGCAGCAGCGCCTGCGGCTCTGCGAGCAGGGCCCGCAGCAGGCTGACACGGGCACGCTCCCCGCCGGAGAGGGTGGCCGGATCGCTGGCGTAATGACCGCTCAGCCCGGCGGAATCCAGCGCCTGCTCGACCGCTTCCCGACGCGCTCTCCCGACGATCCGCTCAGGCAAGGCCAGCAGCAAATTTTGCCCGACGCTGAACTGTTCAAACAGCAGCGCATCCTGAAAGAGAATGCCCAGCCCGCGGGCTTCAACAGGGAGGCTATCGCAGCGACGCGCGTCGAGCCACAGTTCGCCCCGCGCCTGGAAATCGTCTGACAGCGCGCCGACCATCCACGCAAAAAGGGTCGATTTGCCGCTGCCGGACGGCCCCATCAGGGTAACGATCTCCCCGCGAGGAACGCAAAAATTGACCTCGCGGAAAAGCGGTTCGATGGTGAGATCTTTTACCTTCAGCATTAACGTAATCCTTGACGGTAGCGGCCCGCGAGCCGGGATAACAGTGCGGCAAGACCGAACACCGTGCCCGTGACCAGCAATAATCCCAGCGCCCGGTTAGCGAGAGTCGGGATGCTGCCCCCGCTGCTGAGCGCGACGGTTTCGGTGGTCAGCGTGGCGAAGCGCCCCGCGCCAAGCCAGAGCGTCGGCATGTATTGCGCCATGCTGACGGAAAAACCAATAGCAAAGGCCAGCAGCGCCGGGCGCACCAGCAGGGGGCATTTCAGCAGTAGAAATATTTTTTCTCGTCGCCAGCCGAGCGTTCTGGCGGTAAGGATAAGCCTGGGATCGATCCGCCGCCAGGCGGGCTGCAGAACCAGCAGCATCCACGGCAACACCCACAGCAGATGGCTCCAGAGCACGGCGGCATAGCGCCCGTCGAGCCCCAGACACAATGCAATAAAGTATTGCCCGGTGACGAGCGGCAGCGCCGGCAGGGCGAGCGGTGACCACACCCACGCTGCGCCGCGCTGCGGTCCCCATTCCAGCCAGAGAAAAATGACGATGAGGGCGATCAGGCTCGACAGCAGGCCGAAGGAGAGGCTGGTCCCCACGGAACCCACGTCGCCCCCTTGCGCCAGCATCAGCAGTACCGCAGCGCACAGGATGCCGCACGCGGGCAGTAACCCGCTGAGTGCCCGCTCAGGCAGGGTGCGCTGAGACCTTCGGCGCGTCCCCGCGAGTTCCGGAATTGTGCGACGCCATACCCTCCAGAGGCCGTATCCGAGGGCGGCAAGCGCGGCCAGCAGCATAAGAAGAAACAGGCACAGCAGCATTCCTTTTGCCTGCTGCTGCGCGTCGCCCTGGCTTAGCCACTGCCAGGCCAGCACGGCCAGGGTGGGCGGGTTGCCGGGCCCGAGAACGATCGCCACGTCCACGACCGAGAGCGACCATGCCAGCACCGCCAGCATCACCGCGCCGAGGACAGGCGCGATCGCCGGGAGGATCAGCCAGCTGAGCGTCTGATAACGCCCGTAGCCAAAGGTCTGCAGGACGATCTTCTGCTGCGCGAGCCGTTGTTCCGGCAGTAGGGCGTAAATAGCCCACAGCACGAACGCGCTCTCTTTGACCGCGAGCGTCAGGCCCAGCCCGACGCCGTAGCGGTCAAACGGAGCCGTACAGAAGGTACAGAGCTGATAAAACAGACCGCCCTCGGCAAACAGCAGTAACGCGCTGGTGGCGAACGCCACATGGGGGATCGCCAGCAGCCAGGGCAGCCGGGTCGTGAGGCGCCGCCAGCGTTGACCTGGCCACAAAAGGCAGACGAAGAAAAGGGCAATCAGCAACGCCCCCAGCGTGGCGATGAGCGTTGAGACCAGCGTGGCGACGGTCGCCTGCGGTAGCTGCGGATCGTTCAGCAGCCGCTGCCAGTTTGTCGCAGAAAGCGCCGGTGCGAAAAGCATCACGCCGGCGGGCAGGATCGGCAGATAAATCACCGCCATCGCCAGCCAGACAAGCCCGCTCAGCGGGTGCCGTAACGACGCAGCCATTCCTGCTCCAGCGCGTTCACCCAGACGGACTGCGGCTCTGCAAGCACCTGCGGCAGCCCCTGAGGCGTATGGGCCAGCAGCTGTTTCGCTTCCTCTTCGGGCAGCGTTTTCGCATCCAGGACGCTCGGGTCTCCCCAGATGGCCGGGTCGGCCTTGCGGATTTGCGCCTGCGGTGACAGCAGGAAATTAGCGACTACCTTTGCGCCCGCGCTCGCGCCGGCATTGGCCGGGATAGCCACAAAATGGACGTTGCCGAGCATCCCGCTCTGGAAACCAAAGCTGTAGCTGTCGGCGGGCAGTTCGCCGCTCGCCACTTTCTGCTGCGCATGCGCCGGGTTAAAGGTCAGCGACAGGTTCAGACTGCCGCTGGCAAGCAGGGCATCCATTCGGGCAGGCGAGGGAGGGAAATCTTTTCCTTCGCGCCACAGCAGCGGGTGCAGCTTATCGAGGTAGGCCCAGAGCGGCGCCGTAACCTCAGCAAACGTTGCATCGGGCGCTTTTTGTAAAGCCTCAGGGCGATCGGTGAGCGTCAGCAGCAGCTGCTCAAGAAATGCCGTGCCGGTAAAATCGGGTGGGCGGGGATAGCTGATCTTACCCGGGTGCTGCTGCGCGTAGGCCTGCAGCGCCTGCGGATCCACCGGCGGCGTCGGCATGCTGGCTTTGCGGGCGATAAAGGTTAGCTGCGCGCCGCCCCACGGGGATTCCGCCCCGTCGGTTGGAATCGTAAAATCTTCCGTGACGGGTTTACGGGTATCGACATAGCGCCAGTTTGGCAGCGTCTGCGCCCATCCGGTTTGCAGCAGGTTCGCCTCTTTTAACGTGCGGAAGTTTTCGCCGTTGACCCACAGCAGATCAACCGAGCCGTTGGCCTTACGCCCCGCGGCGGCTTCCGTCTGGATCCGTTTTACCGCATCGGCGGCGTCCGCCAGCGGGACAATTTTTAGGGTAATGGCGTAGTGCGTTTGCATCTCACCGCTGACCCACTCAAGGTAGCGGTTGACCGCCGGATCGCCGCCCCAGGCGTTAAACCAGACGGTCTGGCCTTTGGCCTGCTGTTGGATAGCGTGCCAGCTTTCGGCGGCACAGAGGGGGGCTGCCAGCAGCAGACCGGTCAGGAACGCGCAAAAACGCACACGGCGCATAATGCCTCACTTTTTAACAGACGGGAGATAACGGGAAAACAGCCGGCGTGTCGCCAGCGGCAATAACCCCAGTAGTGTAAAGGCGATTAGCATGTCCGGCGACAAAATATCGCGCAGCGACGCCACTTTCCCCAGCTCGCGTCCGGCGTTCAGAAATACCACCGTCGCGGGCAGCATGGCGACCTGGCTGACCCACCAGTAGCGATATACGCCAATGCGGGTCAGCCCCATCAGCAAATTCACCAGGAAAAACGGGAACAGCGGCATCAGGCGCAGGGCAAAAAGATAGCCCGCGCCGTCATGCGCCATACCGGCGTTCACCGTTTTCATCTGCTGAGCAAACCGCCGCTGGACCCATTCGCGCAGCAGATAACGGCTGGCGAGCATCGCAAGCGTCGCCCCGAGCGTGGAGGCAAACGAGACCAGAAGGGTGCCTTCCCACAGGGGAAATAACGCTCCGCCCAGCAGGGTGAGGATAGCCGCACCGGGGATCGACAGGGCGGAGACCGCCACGTAGAGGGCAAAAAAGATCAGCGCGCTTCGCAGCGGCGCGTGGTTAACATGGGAGATGAGTGCCTGCTGGTGGGTTTTAATCCCGTCCAGGGAGAGTGTGCCTGGGGGAAGTATGACAAACGTCAGAATAAATGCGCCCAGAAGGGCGCACAGGAAAGCGAGTTTTCGAATGTTCACGCGTCATTACAGCTTGAATTTAGCCCACACCGGCGCGTGGTCAGACGGTTTTTCCATGCTGCGGATCTCGTAGTCGATCCCGGTTTCGATGCAGCGCTCTGCCAGCGGCGAACTGGCGAGCAGCAGGTCGATACGCAGGCCGCGGTTGTCGTCAAAGCCTTTTGAGCGGTAGTCAAACCACGAGAAGCGATCCTGCGTGTCCGGGTTGGCGGTACGGAAGGTATCCACCAGCCCCCAGTCCAGCAGGCGCTGCATCCACTCGCGCTCTTCCGGCAGGAAGGAGCATTTGCCGGTACGCAGCCAGCGTTTGCGACTGTCTTCACCGATGCCAATATCCAGATCGGTCGGGCTGATATTCACATCACCCATGATCAGCACCGGATTATCTTTGTTCAGTTCGGTGGTCAGGTAGTTCTGCAGATCCTGATAAAACTTGGCTTTGGCCGGGAATTTGGTCGGATGGTCGCGGCTCTCGCCCTGGGGAAAGTAACCATTAATCACGGTGATGTTCCCAAGCGGGGAAGGCAGTTCCGCCATAATGATGCGGCGCTGTGCTTCTTCGTCATCGCCGGGAAACCCGCGGCGGACTGAAACTGGCGTCTCTTTGGTCAACAGCGCAACGCCATAATGGCCTTTCTGCCCATGATAGAAGACGTTGTAGCCGAGCTTAGCCACCTCTTCGAGGGGGAACATGTCGTCGTGAACCTTAGTCTCCTGCAGACCGATCACATCTGGCTGATGTTGTTCAACGATAGCTTCAAGCTGATGAGGGCGGGCGCGCAGGCCGTTGATATTAAAAGAGACAAATTTCATAGTCGCTGCCAGTGCAAGGTGAATAGTGCATGGATGGTAGCAGAATTTGCGTCAACTGTTACCGGGTTCGGCCAATAACTGCGACAGATAATGCCGGTGGTGCAATATTTGCACCATTCTGACGCGCATCGCCCTCAAACAGGGCGTAAATGACCGATAAATTTCGCGAGCGATCACAATTCCAGAATTATATTTGGCCTGTGCATACTCTTTCTGATTTTCATGCGGCGAAGCGCCGCTTGTCGTAAAAATATTCACTTTTTATGCACTAACAGTGAATAACTCCATATTGTAACTTATTGATATTGTGTTACCTCAACCCGTTTATGCAATTTTATCGCTGGCTGGCACGAAGGCTGCAATCTACATTCACAGTGCAAACACTCAATTATTTAACATTCAAATAACTTTTTATTTACCGGATGAGGTCGCTATGTCTCTGTCAATTACGCGTGAAAATTTCGATGAATGGATGATGCCGGTTTACGCTCCGGCGGCTTTTATTCCGGTTCGTGGGGAAGGCTCGCGCCTGTGGGATCAGCAGGGTAAAGAGTATATCGACTTTGCAGGTGGGATTGCGGTCAACGCGCTGGGGCATGCGCATCCTGCGCTGCGTCAGGCGCTGAATGACCAGGCGGCGAAGTTCTGGCATACCGGCAACGGCTTTACTAACGAGCCCGCGCTGCGCCTGGCCAAAAAACTGATCGACGCGACGTTTGCCGAAAAAGTCTTTTTCTGTAACTCGGGGGCGGAAGCCAACGAAGCGGCGCTGAAGCTGGCGCGCAAATATGCGCACGATAAATTTGGTACCCACAAGAGCGGCATCGTGGCGTTTAAAAACGCCTTCCACGGGCGCACGCTCTTTACCGTCAGCGCGGGCGGCCAGCCTTCCTACTCGCAGGATTTTGCCCCGCTGCCGCCGGATATTCGCCACGGTATCTATAACGATCTGCAGTCCGCCAGCGAGCTGATTAACGACACCACCTGCGCGGTGATCGTCGAGCCGATGCAGGGCGAGGGCGGCGTGCTTCCGGCGCAAAAAGCCTTCCTGCAGGGGCTGCGCGAGCTGTGCGATCGCCACAACGCGGTCCTGATTTTCGACGAAGTCCAGACCGGCGTGGGCCGCACCGGCGAGCTGTATGCCTATATGCACTACGGCGTGACGCCGGACGTGCTTTCGACCGCCAAAGCGCTCGGCGGCGGCTTCCCGATTGGCGCGACGCTGACCACCAATAAATTCGCCAGCGTGATGACCGTGGGCACCCATGGCACCACCTACGGCGGCAACCCGCTGGCCACCGCCGTTGCCGGGCAGGTTCTCGACATCATTAACACGCCTGAGGTGCTGAAAGGCGTTAAGCAGCGTCACGACTGGTTTGTCGAGCGCCTGAATGCCATCAACGGCAAAACGGGGCTGTTTAAAGAAATTCGCGGCCTGGGGCTGTTAATCGGCTGCGAGCTCACCGCTGAGTTTGCCGGGAAAGCTAAACTTATTTCACAGGAAGCGGCAAAAGTGGGCGTGATGGTGCTGATTGCCGGTGCCAACGTGGTGCGTTTTGCGCCCGCGCTGATCGTCAGCGAGGAAGAGGTGCAAACCGGTCTGGACCGTTTTGCGCTGGCGTGTGAAAAAGTGAAATCCGGGGTGTCATCATGATGGTCATCCGTCCCGTTGAGCGCGGCGATCTCGCCGGGCTCATGCAGCTTGCCGGTAAGACGGGAGGCGGGCTGACCTCGCTTCCTGCCGATGAAAAAACGCTGTCGGCGCGCATTGAGCGCGCCCTGCAAACCTGGCAGGGGACGTTGCCAAAAAGCGAACAGGGGTATGTGTTCGTGCTGGAAGACACCGACACGGGGACCGTGGCCGGGATCTGCGCCATTGAAGTGGCCGTCGGGCTTAACGACCCGTGGTACAACTACCGCGTCGGCACCATGGTTCATGCCTCGAAAGAGCTGAACGTCTATAACGCGCTGCCCACGCTGTTTCTCTGCAATGACCACACGGGCGCCAGCGAGCTATGCACGCTGTTCCTCGACCCGGCGTGGCGCAAAGAGGGCAACGGCTATCTGCTCTCCAAATCGCGCTTTATGTTTATGGCCGCCTTCCGCGATCGCTTTAACGAAAAAGTGGTCGCGGAGATGCGCGGCGTGATCGACGACACCGGCTACTCGCCGTTCTGGGAGAGCCTGGGCGAGCGCTTCTTCTCGATGGAGTTCAGCCGGGCGGACTATCTCTGCGGCACCGGCCAGAAAGCCTTTATCGCCGAACTGATGCCGAAGCATCCTATCTATACCCATTTCCTCAGCCCGGAAGCGCAGGCGGTGATTGGCGAAGTCCATCCGCAGACCGCGCCTGCCCGCGCGGTGCTGGAGAAAGAGGGGTTCCGCTACCGGAACTATGTCGACATCTTTGACGGCGGCCCAACGCTTGAGTGCGATATCGACCGCGTGCGCGCGATCCGTAAAAGCCGGCTGGTTGAGGTCTCTGAAGGTCAGCCCGCGCCGGGTGACTGGCCCGCCTGTCTGGTATCGAACGAAAATTACGCCAATTTCCGCGCCATGCTGGTGCGTACCAACCCGAAATGTGAACGTCTGGTGCTGACGGCTGCAGAACTGGATGCCCTGAAATGTAACGCCGGCGATACGGTTCGCCTGGTGCGTCTCTGCCCTGAGGAGAAAACAGCATGACATTATGGATTAACGGTGACTGGGTCACGGGCGAAGGCGAAGAGCGCGTAAAGACCAATCCGGTTGGAAAAGAGGTGCTCTGGAAGGGGCATGACGCCAGCACCGCGCAGGTAGAACAAGCCTGCCAGGCCGCGCGCCGCGCGTTTCCGGCGTGGGCAAAACAGCCTTTCGCCGTGCGCCAGGGAATTGTTGAAAAGTTCGCCGGGCTGCTGGAGGCAAACAAGGCCGAACTGACGCGCATCATCGCGTCTGAAACCAGTAAACCTCGCTGGGAAGCGACAACCGAAGTGACGGCGATGATCAACAAAATCGCCATTTCGATCAAGGCGTACCACACCCGCACCGGCGAACAGCATACCGAGATGCCGGACGGCGCGGCCACGCTGCGCCACCGCCCGCACGGCGTGCTGGCGGTATTTGGCCCGTATAACTTCCCGGGACACCTGCCGAATGGCCACATTGTGCCTGCGCTGCTGGCGGGCAATACCGTTATTTTCAAACCGAGCGAGCTCACGCCATTCACCGGCGAGGCGGTGGTTAAGCTATGGGAACAGGCCGGCCTGCCGCCGGGCGTGCTGAACCTGGTGCAGGGCGGGCGGGAAACCGGTCAGGCGCTGAGCGCGCTGAGCGATATCGACGGTCTGCTGTTTACCGGCAGCGCCGGTACGGGCTATCAGCTGCACCGCCAGCTGGCAGGGCAGCCGGAGAAAATCCTGGCGCTGGAGATGGGCGGCAACAACCCGCTGATTGTGGAAGACCCTGATGATATCGACGCCGCGGTGCACCTGACGATTCAGTCCGCCTTTATTACCGCCGGACAGCGCTGTACCTGCTCCCGCCGCCTGCTGGTGAAGCGGGGCGCACAGGGGGATGCCTTCCTGAAACGTCTGGTTGAAGTGAGCGCGCGTCTGGTGCCTGCCGCGTGGGATGCTGACCCGCAGCCGTTTATCGGCGGGCTGATTTCCGAACAGGCCGCGCTGAACGTGCTTAAGGCCTGGCAGGACCACGTCGCGCGCGGCGCGAAAACCCTGCTGGAGCCGAAGCAGGTTCAGCCGGGTAGCTCGCTGCTGACGCCGGGCATTGTAGAAATGAGCGGCGCAAGCAACGTGCCGGATGAAGAGGTCTTTGGCCCGCTGCTGTGCGTCTGGCGTTACGACGATTTCGATGCGGCCATTGCGATGGCGAACAACACCCGCTACGGCCTGTCGAGCGGGCTGATTTCGCCGCATCGCGAGAAGTTTGAACAACTGCTGCTGGAAGCGCGCGCCGGGATTGTGAACTGGAATAAACCGCTTACCGGGGCCGCGAGCACCGCGCCGTTCGGTGGTGTAGGCGCGTCGGGCAACCATCGCGCCAGCGCGTGGTATGCCGCCGATTACTGCGCGTGGCCGATGGCGAGCCTGGAAACCCCGGCGCTGACGCTGCCGGAGACGCTTAATCCGGGGCTGGATTTTACCGGAGGGGATCGTCATGAAAGCGCGTGAGGTTAACTTTGACGGGCTGGTGGGGCTGACGCACCACTATGCCGGTCTCTCTTTTGGTAATGAAGCCTCGACGAAGCACCGCTTTCAGGTGTCGAACCCGAAGCTGGCGGCGAAGCAGGGGCTGCTGAAGATGAAGGCGCTGGCGGATGCCGGTTTCCCGCAGGCGGTGATCCCGCCGCAGGAACGCCCGAACGTGGCTGTCCTACGTCAGCTCGGCTTTAGCGGTACCGATGAGCAGGTCGTCGAAAAAGCGGGTACGCAGACCCCGCACCTGCTCTCCGCGGCAAGCTCCGCCTCCTCTATGTGGGTGGCAAACGCCGCGACCATCGCGCCGTCAGCCGACACGCTGGATGGCAAAGTTCATCTGACGGTGGCGAACCTGAACAATAAATTCCACCGCGCCACAGAAGCGGAAACCACCGAGCGTGTGCTGCGCGCCATTTTCAACCATGACGCCCATTTTGAGGTGCATCAGGCTCTGCCGCAGGTGGCGATGTTTGGCGACGAAGGCGCGGCCAACCATAACCGCCTGGGAGGCGACTATGGCGACCCGGGCCTGCAGCTGTTTATCTACGGGCGAGAAGAGGGGGGCCACGCCGCGCCAACCCGTTATCCTGCTCGTCAGACGCTGGCAGCCAGCCAGGCGGTTGCTCGCCTGAACCAGGTCAATCCTTCCCAGGTGGTTTTTGCCCAGCAAAACCCGCATGTGATTGACCAGGGCGTGTTCCATAACGACGTGATTGCCGTTTCTAACCGCCAGGTGCTGTTCTGCCACGAGCAGGCGTTTGCCCATCAGGAGAAGCTGCTCGCCACGCTGCATGAGCGCGTGCGCGGCTTCACGCCAATCCAGGTGCCAACGGAGGCGGTGAGCGTGCAGGACGCGGTAGAAACCTATCTGTTCAACAGCCAGCTGCTGAGCCGTGACGATGGCAGCATGATGCTGGTCCTGCCGCAGGAATCACGGGATCACAAAGGCGTGTGGCGCTACCTGACGGAGCTGGTGAAGGCCGATAACCCGATTGACGAACTGCGCGTGTTTGACCTGCGCGAAAGCATGGCCAACGGCGGCGGGCCAGCCTGTTTACGTCTGCGCGTGGTCTTGACTCAGGACGAAATGCAGGCGGTGAACCCCGCGGTCATGATGAACGATACGCTCTTTACGCGGCTGAATGACTGGGTCGATCGCTACTATCGCGATCGTCTGACGCAGGCGGATCTGGTTGACCCGCAGCTTCTGCGTGAAGGACGCGAGGCGCTGGACGCGTTATCGACAATCCTGCAGCTGGGATCGGTTTACCCGTTCCAGCGCTAAAGGAGTGGATATGGAAAATTTACTGGCGCTGACCCTGGCCGATGAGACGCCGGAACAGAAAGAGGGGGACGGCCCCTCATTTCGCTGGCGGTGGCTGGGGCGCGGGGTGCTTGAGCTGACGCCGACCGTAAAAAGCGATCTCTCGCTGCTGCTTTCAACGGGTATCCACGGGAATGAAACCGCGCCCGTTGAGATTGTTGATCTGCTGCTGCGTGCGCTGTATCGCAATGAGATCGAACTAAAGTGCCGCGTGCTGGTGGTGCTCGGCAATCCCCCTGCGCTGGCGCAAAACAAACGGTATCTGGTGAGCGACATTAACCGCATGTTCGGCGGCCGCTGGTCGCAGTTTCCGCAGAGCGATGAAACGGCGCGGGCAGAGTGGCTGGAGAACGTCGTGACCGCGTTTTTTGCCGTCGCGGGGCCGGGGCGCTGGCATCTGGATCTGCATACGGCAATCCGCGCGTCTTACCACGTTCGCTTCGGCGTTCTGCCGCAGCGCAGTCAGCCGTGGGATGAAGCGTTCCTGAGCTGGCTGGGTGACGCCGGGCTTGAGGCGCTGGTATTTCATCAGTCGCCGGGCGGAACCTTTACCCATTTCACCTGTGAACGTTTCGCTGCGCTGGCCTGCACGCTGGAGCTGGGAAAAGCGCTGCCGTTCGGCCAGAACGATCTGACCCGCTTTGCGCCTACGCATCTCGCCCTTCGGGCGCTGCTGGGAGGAACGGCTCCCGAGCACGCGCATCAGCCCGTTGAGCGGTACCGGGTCGTTCAGCAGATCACGCGCCGCAGCGATGCTTTCCTGCTCCATATGGCCGCGCACACCCTGAACTTCACCCCGTTCCGCAAAGGGGCGCTGCTGGCTGAGGATGGCGAGGAACGTTACGAGGTGCAGAAAACTACCGAGTATGTTTTATTCCCTAACCCCACCGTCGCGTTTGGCCTGCGGGCCGGGCTGATGCTGGAAAAAATATCCTGAACCTTTCCCCTCTCATCATCCGGGAGGGGGAAGCAAAAAACTTTTCTTAACGATTAAAGCGCTTGTGCTTGTTTTGCAGAATATTCCTGGTGAATTGCTTTATTATTGATCTGCACTTTGCTATACTCCTGCTAAATTTCTTTAAAATCATCGCATTGAATATTTTTTGTTGCAACTCTCCACGCTTTATCCTTATTTCCTCCACATTTGACGAAAATTTGTTTTTTACACTTTCATTGTTTTACCGTTGCTCTGACTAATTGACGATAAACCCCGTAAAGTTAATCTCGTCAACACGGCATAGCGCCGAAGAATAACTGAAAGAAAGGAAATAAATTATGCGTAAGTTTACTGCACTGTTTGTTGCTTCTACCCTGGCTCTGGGCGCTACCAGCATGGCGTTCGCCGCAGATACTGCGACCACTACGACTGCCGCGCCTGCTGAAGGCAAAATGATGATGCATCATAAAGGTCCGGGTATGCACAACGAGATGATGATGTTTAAGGATCTCAACCTGACGGATGCGCAGAAGCAGCAGATCCGCGACATCAGAAAAGGTGAACGCGACCAGATGAAACGTCCTCCGCTTGAAGAGCGCCGTGCGATGCATGACATCATCGCCAGCGACAGCTTCGATAAGGCGAAAGCCGAAGCGCAGATCGACAAAATGGCCGAGCAGCACAAAGCCCGCATGCTGGCTCACATGGAAACCCAGAACAAGATCTACAACATTCTGACCCCGGAACAGAAAAAACAATTTAATGCGAATTTTGAGAAGCGTCTGACAGAACGTCCGGCGATGGAAGGTAAAATGCCAGCACCAACCGAATAATCGGTTCACACTCTTAAGACCGCCGGGATCCTGTCCACAAAAGCGCAACCGCTGTGGACAGGACCGGCGGTTTTTCTTTCCTGCCCTCTTGCCTGCCGCCGCCAGCGCGGTATCCTCCTGTAGTCGCTTCAGAGAATGTTTGCAGAGTCATGGCGTTAGAATTTTTATTAACGTTCCGCTAAGGCCTGCCCGCTCTGCTGCCGATACTGTTTCTGTGAATACCCAACGATAACAAACAAGACAGCAACGATAGCGATATCCTTGCCCTGGCACGGGTTGTGCCATTCAGGAGTGGTGATGGAGTTCTTTGATATCCGTAAGATGCCGGTCAGCCTCTGGCGCAATGGTGCTGGTGAAACGCGTGAGATTTGCTGCTTCCCTCCCGCGACGCGCGATTTTCACTGGCGCGCCAGTATCGCGACGATTGCCAGCAACGGCGAATTCTCCTCGTTTCCCGGTGTTGACCGGGTGATTACCTTGCTGGAAGGGGGAGAAGTGACGCTGGACGCGGGTCAGGCGTTCTCCCATACCCTCAAGCATCATCAGCCCTACAGTTTTGCCGGCGATTTGCCGGTGAAAGCGCTGCTTTCAGATGGGCGGATGGCGATGGACTTTAATATCATGACCCGGCGCGACTGCTGCCGGGCGAAGGTGCGCGTTGCTGACCGAACCTTTACCACCTTTGGCTCACGCGGGGGCGTGGTGTTCGTGCTAAGCGGGGCGTGGCAGCTGGGCGATAAATTGCTGACGGCCGATCAGGGTGCCAGCTGGGAGGAGGGTACCCATACGCTGCGTCTGCTGGAGGCTCAGGGTACCTTATTGTTCAGCGAAATCACGTGGCTGCCGGGTCATTGAGCACAATGATCTCAAACTTTCCTGCCAGGACCGGTTTACAGAGAATTTTGTAGCCATCGTGGTCAAATCCGGCGGGCGTGCGCAACAGGGTTGCCGCGTCGTTGAGGTCGTCGACAGCGCCCAGCCAGAGCCAGTTATTGACGATGTGATACTGGGTCATGGCCTCGCCCACTTCTTTTAGCGCAACGGCGCTTTCCCAGGGCCAGCAGTTTACGCTGATGGCCGCCAGACCGGTGAGAAGCCGGGCGTGATGCGCCTCAACGCTCTCTTTCCCGCAGCAGGCACCGGCGCAGCGCTTCAGCGCGGATCGAAAACAGGCGCGTCCGCGGGTAGTTGCCTCCAGACCTAAAAGGCTGTAGCAAAGCTGTAAATCGTCCGCCAGCGTCTGCAGCGCCTGGAGCGCGGCGCGTTTATTGGCAAACAGCCCATAGAGATTCGGGGCATGAGAAAAATCGACGTCGCGCGCGTAGACGACCTGCGGCTTGCCATCGTTTATCTGCAGGGAGCAGAGCTGACGGTTGCGGCGCAGGCGCTTATTGAACAGCGGCTGTTGTTCTTTTATCAACCGCGCCTCCAGCAGCAGCGCGCCCATTTCTCCCGCCGTCTGGAACCAGGTAATGCGTCGCGACTGGCGCAGCATGGCGGCCTCGTCCGGCGTACGCAGATGGGATAACACCCGGCTGCGAATGTTAACGCTCTTGCCGATATAGAGCGGCAGGGTGTCGCTTTCACCGTGAAAGATGTACACGCCCGGCTGTTTAGGCAGCGCCTCAAGCCAGGGGCGAAGGTGTTCGGGATATTCGTAGATAGCCGCCGCTTCAAACTCAAGACGCGGGGCGGATTGACGCCTGCTCACATACTGCTCCATATACTGTTCAGGTATACAGTGTAGCAGGAGTGTGGTGGTTAAAAAAGAGCCGGGTGGCGGCTACGCCTTACCCGGCCAGGACGTGCGGCCTGATGCCCTCACCCCAACCCTCTCCCACGGGAGAGGGCGCAAACATTAAAAGCGGTAACCTGGTTACCGCTTTGCTTTATTTTTTCCAGAAGTCGTCAAACACCGTAATTGGCGTATGGCGCTTGTGCTCGGTTTTCAGATACCAGCCTTCGATGATTTTCGCGGTACCTTCATCCAGCTTTTTGCCTTCCAGATAATCATCAATGTTGTCATAGGTGACGCCAAGGGCCGCTTCATCCGGCAGGGAAGGGCGATCGTCTTCAAGGTCCGCTGTCGGCGCTTTCTTATACAGATGCTCAGGACAGCCCAGCGCGGCCAGCAGCTGCTTACCCTGACGCTTGTTAAGACGGAAGATAGGGTTAATATCGGTGCCGCCGTCGCCGTATTTGGTGAAGAAACCGGTGATCGCTTCTGCCGCGTGGTCGGTGCCGACGACAACGCCTTTGGTCATCCCGGCGATGCTGTACTGCGCTTTCATGCGCTCGCGGGCTTTCTCGTTGCCGCGAACAAAATCGCTCAGCTCAATGCCCGCTTCGCGAAGCGCCTGCTCGCTTGCCAGCACCGAGCCCTTAATATTAACGGTCAGCACGCGGTCAGGCTGAATGAAGGCAATGGCATCCTGGCAATCCTGCTCGTCCGCCTGTACGCCATAAGGAAGACGCACCGCGATAAACTGCAGTTTCTCATCGCCCGTCTCTTCGCGAAGCTCTGAAATCGCCATCTGGCAGAGTTTACCGGTCAGGGTAGAGTCCTGGCCGCCGCTGATGCCCAGCACCAGGGATTTCAGGAACGCGTTCTTTTTTAAGTACGATTTTAAAAAATCCACGCTGCGGCGGATCTCTTCATGTGCATCTACCGTAGGCTTCGCGCCCAGTGCCTGAATAATCTCTTGTTGCAGAGCCATCACGCCCTCCATATGCAGTACATAAACAGAATGTGTTAGCTGTTAAAACTAACCCTTTGGGCGAGAAACGACAAGGATCACAGTTTCGAGTGCGCTAATTTGCGCCGATTTAGCAGGTTATCGTTGTTTTATTAGAATTTTCCGAAATTCGTCTGGCGTAATCCACAAAGTTGAACAATAGTACTTTTTATCCCATGCTTAGATAACACGCTGATAAACAAGAGGACGGAATATGAACAAGAACGTAGCAGGAATTCTTAGCGCAGCGGCGGTACTGACTATGCTGGCAGGGTGTACGGCTTACGATCGCACCAAGGATCAGTTTACGCAGCCCGTAGTAAAAGACGTTAAAAAAGGCATGACCCGTTCGCAGGTAGCTGCGATTGCCGGTAAACCTTCTTCTGAAGTGACCATGATTCATGCGAAAGGGACCTGCCAGACCTATATCCTGGGTCAACGTGATGGTAAGGCAGAAACCTACTTCGTCGCCCTGGATGATACCGGTCATGTGATCAACTCCGGCTATCAGACCTGTGCTGAATACGACACCGATCCGCAGGCACCTAAGGCGCAGTAACCCTGCTTGCCTGAGGATGTTAACAAACCGGCCCATGGGCCGGTTTTTTTATGCATCAGAAAATCTTATTTCTTTGCGCGAATTATTTGCCCGAAATGTGAAGGGAGTCAACAAGCCAGGTCAATGAGAGACAATTTGAGTCTATCCAGAATTATCCCCTGTCTGTACCATTGCGTATACTCACTCCAACGATAAACAACAGTACGCAAGCTACCTGTCTGCCGGGACAGCGAGTCGAGTGATAGCGCGATGGCAGGTAGTTATATAAGAGGGAAATCACGATGGAAAAGAAACATATCTACCTGTTCTGCTCAGCGGGCATGTCAACGTCGCTTCTGGTGTCAAAGATGCGTGCGCAGGCTGAAAAGTATGAAGTCCCTGTGGTGATTGAAGCGTTTCCAGAGACGCTGGCGGGCGAAAAAGGCCAGACAGCCGATGTGGTTTTACTGGGGCCGCAAATTGCCTATATGTTGCCCGAAATTCAACGACTGTTACCCAATAAACCGGTCGAAGTGATCGATTCGGGGCTTTACGGCAAAATTGATGGTTTAGGTGTTCTTAAAGCTGCTGTGGCAGCCATTAAAAAAGCTGCTAATTAATTTTTATTTTTCCCGTCAAAGAGTTATTTCACACACAATACGCCGTAACATGCGTTACGGCATTTAAGGGTATTTTCCTATGAGTAAAGTCATCGCTTCACTTGAAAAGGTACTCCTTCCTTTTGCTGTTAAAATAGGAAAGCAGCCTCACGTTAATGCCATCAAAAACGGCTTTATTAAATTAATGCCGTTAACGTTGGCTGGGGCCATGTTCGTTTTAATTAACAACGTTTTTCTGAGCTTTGGTGAAGGTTCCTTCTTTTATTCATTAGGAATTCGATTAGACGCATCCACTATTGAAACCCTTAATGGTTTTAAAGCCATTGGCGGCAACGTCTATAACGGTACGTTAGGGATTATGTCGCTGATGGCGCCTTTCTTTATTGGGATGGCACTGGCAGAAGAGCGTAAAGTGGATCCGCTGGCTGCCGGGTTATTATCCGTCGCCGCCTTTATGACCGTAACGCCTTACAGCGTGGGTGAAGCCTACGCCGTTGGCGCCAACTGGCTGGGCGGGGCCAACATCATCTCCGGTATTGTTATCGGCCTGGTGGTGGCAGAAATGTTCACCTTTATTATCCGTCGCAACTGGGTTATCCGCCTGCCGGATAGCGTACCGGCTTCCGTTTCTCGTTCATTTTCCGCGTTGATTCCAGGCTTCATTATTCTCTCCATCATGGGGATTATCGCCTGGGCGCTCTCCCACTGGGGCACTAACTTCCACCAGATCATCATGGACTCTATCTCTACGCCGCTGGCGTCGATGGGTGGCGTGGTCGGTTGGGCGTATGTGATTTTCACTTCTCTGCTGTGGTTCTTTGGCGTGCATGGTTCACTGGCACTGGCCGCGCTGGACAGCGGGATTATGACCCCCTGGGCACTGGAAAACGTTGCGCTTTACCAGCAGTACGGCTCCGTTGACGCGGCGCTGGCAGCGGGTAAAACCTTCCATGTGTGGGCGAAGCCGATGCTTGACTCCTATATCTTCCTGGGCGGTACCGGGGCGACCTTGGGTCTGATCATCGCGGTCTTTATTGTCTCTCGTCGTGCTGACTACCGTCAGGTCGCGAAGCTGGCGCTGCCATCAGGCATTTTCCAGATTAACGAACCGATTCTGTTCGGTCTGCCAATCATCATGAACCCGGTAATGTTCATTCCGTTCATTCTGATTCAGCCGCTGCTGGCCGCGATCACCCTGACGGCGTATTACATGGGCATCATTCCACCGGTCACCAACATTGCACCGTGGACCATGCCGGCGGGCCTGGGCGCCTTCTTCAACACCAACGGCAGCGTCGCAGCCTTCCTGCTGGCGATATTCAACCTCGGGATTGCCACCCTGCTGTACATGCCGTTCGTGGCGATTGCCAACAAAGCCGCCACCATTATTGATGAAGAAGAGAGCGAAGAGGATATTGCCCTCTCACTGAAATTCTAAGATTGACCGGCGCGGGGAAGCCCGCGCCAGCCACAAGGAGCTTAAACATGTTAGATTTGGATAGTATTGTCGCAGACGAAGCCGTCGAGAACGATCTCGAAGAAGTGGTGATGGGGCTTATCATCAACTCCGGACAGGCCCGCAGCCTGGCCTATGCCGCACTGAAGCAGGCCAAGCAGGGGGATTTCGCCGCGGCGAAAACCATGATGGACCAGTCACGCACGGCGCTGAACGAAGCGCACCTGGTGCAGACAAAGCTGATTGAAGGCGATCAGGGCGAAGGGAAGATGAAGGTCAGCCTGGTGCTGGTCCACGCGCAGGATCACCTGATGACCTCGATGCTGGCGCGTGAGCTGGTGGCAGAGCTCATCGAGCTTCACGAGAAAATGCACTGAGTCGGATTTCGCAGCAGGAGGTCAGCACGATGGAAATTAAAACCGCACTTGAACAGCAGCTGTTTAATGGCAAAAATTTTCACGTGGTTATCTACAACAAGACGGAGAGCGCCAGCGGTCTGCACCAGCATGACTACTACGAGTTCACGATTGTTCTGACCGGCCGCTACTACCAGGAGATCAACGGTAAGCGCGTCCTGCTTGAGCGAGGGGATTTTGTCTTCCTGCCGATGGGGTCTTATCACCAGAGCTTTTACGAATTTGGTGCCACCCGTATTCTGAACGTGGGCGTCAGCAGACGCTTCTTTGAGAAGCACTATCTGCCGCTGGTGCCGTTCTGCTTTGTGGCATCCCAGGTCTATCGGGTCAAAAACGAGTTCATGACCTGGATTGAAACGGTTATCGCCTCGCTTAACTTCCGCGACAATGAATTTGATGAGTTTATTGAAACGGTGACCTTCTACGTGATGAACAGGCTGCGCCATCATCGTGATGAGCAGCAGGTGACGGATGATATTCCACAGTGGCTGCGCAGCACCGTTGAGCTGATGCATGATAAAGGCCAGTTCAGCGAAAATGCGCTGGAAAATATGGTGTCACTGTCGGGGAAATCCCAGGAATATCTGACCCGCGCGACGCAGCGCTATTATCGTAAAACACCCGTGCAAATTATTAATGAAATCCGCATTAATTTTGCAAAGAAACAGCTGGAAATTACCAACTACTCTGTCACCGATATTGCTTACGAGTCAGGATACAGTAGTCCAAGCCTGTTTATTAAGACCTTTAAAAAATTGACTTCATTCACACCGAACAGTTACCGGAAGAATTTAACGGTAATTAATTAACTTTCGGCGGATTACCCGCCACAAATATTGCTTTAATGGCTTGCCCAAATAGCGGG